>SCSX01000088.1 GCA_004297825.1 Spirochaetota bacterium | reverse complement strand
GGGAAATCCTCTTCGCCTCGCGGTTTATCTCGATGATGTTCACGGTCACTGTGGAGCCGATCGCGACGGCGTCCTCGGGGCGGTTGACGCGCCGGGTGAGGCTCATGCGCGATACCGGGATGAAGCCCTCGATTCCCGGTTCCAGCTCGAAGAAGGCGCCGCTCTTGATGATGTTCGTGATCTTCCCGGTCACCTGCTGCCCCTCGGAGTATTCGCCGATACGCTCCCAGGGTTCCTGGGTCGCGTGCCGCAGGCTCAGGACGAACTTCCGCGCCTCCCAGTCGATAGAAAGCACCTTGACGGTGAGGGTCTGGCCGGGCGCGAAGGACGCAGGGTCCGCGTTTCTCGCCCACGAGAGCTCGGTGCGGGGTATGAGGGCGTCCATCCCGTCCAGGTCCAGGAATACGCCGAACTTCTGAATCGATGAGACCGTGCCGGTGACGAGCGCGCCCTCCTTGAGGGTCGCGCGAAGCTCCTGCTCGCGCTCGCGCTGGCGCTCCTCCAGGAGCTGGCGGCGCGAGAGCACGATGTTGCGCCCGTGCTCGGTGATCTGGGTCACCTTGAAGGAAAACGACCGGTGCAGCATGGTCTCGGGCGATGCCGGTCCCTTGACGTCCATCTGGGAGAGGGGGCAGAAGCACTCGATGCCGGATACGGAAACGCGGTATCCGCCCTTCACGACGGTCGTCACGGTACCCTCAACCGGTATGTTGAACTCTTTCGCCTTTTCGATGAGATCCAGGTTCGCGGAGCCCTTGCCAATCCGGGCAGTGAGCCGGATTTCGCCGCCGCGCATGGCGACGATGAATGCCTTGATCGTGTCCCCCAGCTTTACGGTGAGGTTCCCGTCCTTGTCCGCCAGCTCGCCGCGCTCGATGATCGCCTCGCTCTTTCCGCTGATGTCGACGAAGACGCTGTCGCCCGTCAGCTGCACCACCTTCCCGGTGACCTCGTCGCCCACCGAGAAATTGTCCTGACGCATGAGGGATTCATTCAGGAGGCTTTCGAAGCTCTCACTGTCGCTGTTGTTCTGGACCATAGTACCGTGCACCCGCCGATAGTTAAAGGATGGATTATCCTTTCCCGATAAGCGTTCCTGTCAAACAAATATTTGGGGTATTTTAAAAATCGGGGGGGCCGATGCGCTTTCATTAGCCTGTGGGAACCCGAACCCGTAGAGACGTCCCGGCGGGACGTCTCTACGGGTTCGGGTTCCCCCTCAATGAAATATCAACCGGTACCCCTCGATATAGATATAAAACCAGTGCTCCCCGATCCCCCATACGAGCATCACTAAAACCGCGACAATCCCGGCCATGATCGCGATGACCGGGGCGGGTGTCACGATCCGCACCATTTCACCCGTGCGGCGCGCGCGCACCTTCCGGCAGATCATCTCGCAGATTCCCATCAGGGCGAACGCGCTGATAACGGTGATCGCGAACGCGGAGCTGAGCCCGTAGTAGAGCGTTTCACCCAGCGTGAAGAATTCGCTCACCAGGGAGAGCTCGACGGCGATCCAGGCGATGATTGTCGCGAGCGACGCGCCCATGCGTTCGGCGATGCTTGCCCCCCTGAAATAGGCGAGCGGGTAGGCGATCAGGGGACCAAAGCCGATCAGGATGAAGAGAACAAGCCCCATGACGAAGGCGAACGGCCGGTGAAACGCGGGGGGCCACAAGAGCGATGAAGAAAAATAGGCCGCGTACGCGAAAGCGCTTGCTCCCATGACTATGCCGGCGGGTATCACCGCCCTTCGCACGAACGACTGCCGTTCAATTCCGACGGGAGCGCTCATAGCGGTTCACGTCCTTCCTTGAGATCGGCGAGCATTGCGGTCAGTGCGGGGAGGAGCCGGTCCCCTTCGGCCGTGTCCATGAGGTTGTTGAATTCGCGCGGGTCCGCGATCACGTCGTAGAGTTCGGGCTTCCTGCGGCTGCCATATTCCATGTAGATGTGCGAATCGGTCCGAACGGCGCGTATCTCGGGCACCCGGTAGGGGAATTCCTTGAAGTTTTCGTAGAGCCAGGCCTTCCGGCCGGGCGCCGCGGCGGAACGGAGCACCGGGACCAGGCTCCGGCCCTCCATGTTCGCGGGAACCGGCACGCCGGCGAGCTCGAGCAGCGTGGGGGCCAGGTCGATATTCAGGGCCATCTGCGTCGCCCGCCTGCCGGGGTCGGGGACAAGGCCGGGATGCCGCACGATAAAGGGGATACGGATTGCCTCCTCGTAGGCCCAGCGCTTGTCGGCGAGACGGTGTTCGCCCCAGAAGAAGCCGTTGTCGCCCGCGTAGACGACCACGGTATTCCGGGAAAGCCCGGTCCGGTCGAGCGTGTCCAGGAGCCGCCCCACCTCGCGGTCGAGCGCGACCACGCATTCGCAGTAATTCCGGTAATAGCCCTCCATCGCGCCGACCGTGCCGGCGAAGGCCATGCCGCGCACGTAGGTGACCCAGCTGTCCGCCTCGGGGGGAAGCTTCAGGTCCACGTTGTCGTAGAGGTGATCGAGATCCGGAGGCGGCAGGAAAAGCTGGTGGACCGCCTTGTGTGACAGGTACATGCAGAATGGGTTCTGCCGGGGCGCGGATACGTAGTCGATCGCGAGATCGGTGAGGTCGGTTGTGATGTATGTGCCCGGGCGCTCGGAATACCCGCCGTCGATATAGAGCGGGCAGTCGAAATATCGGCCCTGGCCCGCCTGGATGGTAAACGACACGAACCGGTCCACACCGCGCAGCCTGGGCAGCCCTTCGCCCGGCATGTGCCATTTCCCGATGAAGGCGGTATCGTACCCCGCGTTCTTTAATAGTTCCATGAAGGTGACGTTCTCGTCCCGCCAGGGGGTTAGGTTGTTCCGGACGCCGTGCGCGTGGGCGTATTGGCCCGTGAGGAAGCTCGCGCGCGACGGGCTGCACAGGGAGGTGGTCGTGAATGCGTTGGTGAAATGCACCCCCTCGCGCGAAAGCCGGTCGAGATGCGGCGTCGTGATGAAGGGATGGCCCATGCACCCAAGGGCGTCCCATCGATGATCGTCGGCAAGAATGAAAATGATATTGGGGCGCGCGTCGGCGCGGGCAAGGCGCGCGAGGGGCGACAACCGGTCCGCGCAGGCGGCAGCGGCGGAGGCGCCCAGGATCTTTAAAAGCGAGCGGCGGCTGAATGCGTTTCTTGCGGCCCCGTCGAACGAATCATGGTCCATGCTCATGCCCGGCCTGTGGATGGGGTGCGGCGTACGGGTTCGCGCAAATCGTCGCAGCGGTCGCCCGAAAAAGAGGATGCACGACCTGGACGTTTCGTCAAGCAGAATGCGGGGGGCGGATGATGCCGTCCGCGAACAGCCGAAATAAAAGAATTGACATTAATTCCGAACCACGGCACACTCAGCCATGGGATGTATCCACGGCGTCCCTCCGGGACGCCGTAATGTGAGCCACAAATACTAAACCACAGAGGTACGTGATGAAAAAGCTATTCATGATCCTGATAATATGCGTATTCGCCACCGGTATCGTGTTCGCGCAGGACGCGAAGAAGGCCAAGACGGCGCAGGAGTATATATCCGACCTTGCGAGCAAGGACGAGAAAACGATCATCGAGGCGGCGGACTGGCTGGGCAAGGAAGGGGAGAAGGGCGCCGTTCCCGAGCTCTCGCGCCTGGTTGAGCAGGACAGCCGGCAGAAGGTGCGCATGTACGCGATCATCGCCCTGGGCCTTATCAAGCAGGAGGAATCCGTGGACGTGCTCAACAAGGCGCTCGTGAGCGACAGCGACGCCGACGTCCGCTACAGCGCGATCCTCGCGATTTCCCGCATCGGCTCGACGAAGTCTATCGACGCCCTTCAGAAGGCCAAGGAGACCGAGACCGATCCCTTCATCAAGGATTACATCACCAAGCTCGAGGCGAAATTCAAGAAATAGGCTGCGCCGATATCAGCCCCGTAACGAACCATGAAGGCGCGGATTCAAATCCGCGCTTTCCTATTATGCGCACGGCCCCAGAACGATAAGGAAGGATGTAAAATGGCAATCCAGCCCCAGCCCCAGGACGACGTAAAGTACCTCGTGTTCGACATCGAGTCCGTTCCCGACGGCAGGCTCATCAAGATGGTGCGCCATCCCGGGGAAGATATCTCCGAGGAAGAGGCGGTCGCCGCGTTCCAGAAGGAGCTCCTGGCGAATTCAGGGGGCATGTCGGAATTCATCCCGGTCACGTTCCAGTACCCGGTATCGATTTGCGTGGCGAAGGTGCGGGGCGACTTTTCCCTGGTAGAGGTGGTCTCCCTGGACGCCCCGCAGCACCGGGCGCGCGAGATGGTCCGCCTCTTCTGGCACGGCACCGAGAAACTCTACGGCGAGGCCGCGCTTGTGAGCTTCAACGGCAGGGGGTTCGATATACCCCTGCTCGAATTGATGGCCTTCCGGTACGGCCTCACTGTCAAGCGCCACATGAGGGACAAGTTCGGGACGCGCTTCCGTTTCGGGACCAGGCATATCGACCTGCACGACTGGCTTTCGAACTACAACGCCGTGCGTATGAACGGGGGGCTCAACCTCCTCGCGAAGGCCCTGGGCAAACCCGGCAAGACCGAAACGAGCGGAGACCAGGTGCACGAGATGCACCGGCAGGGGAAGCTCAAGGAGATCAACGATTACTGCATACAGGACGTGCTGGACACCTACTTCGTGTTCCTGCGTACCCGCGTGCTCCTCGGGGAGCTCGGCCTTGAGGCCGAGCAGGAGATCGTGCAGAAGACCAGGGACTACCTTTTCGTGAACAAAGAGAAGGTGGGCGCCTACGACCATTACCTCAAGAACTGGGGGGACTGGACGCCGTGGCCGTGAGGCGGCGGCATCCCCCTACGACTCAAACACCGCGCCCCTGTCGGCTGAGCTTACCAGCTTCGCGTAACGCGCCATGTAACCCTTCGTAATCTTGGGTTTGGGCGCCTTCCATTTTGCCAGCCGCTCCTTAATCTCCGCGTCCGAAAGCTTCACGTTTATCGACTTTCCTGGGATATCGATCTCGATAATGTCGCCGTCGCGCACGATCGCGATGGGACCGCCCGCCATAGCCTCCGGCGAGATGTGGCCGATCGCGGCCCCGCGCGTGGCGCCGGAGAAGCGCCCGTCGGTGATGAGCGCGACGTCCTTGTCCATGCCCATTCCCGCGATGATGGAGGTGGGCGTGAGCATCTCCCTCATGCCGGGCCCGCCCTGCGGACCCTCGTAGATGATGACTACGACGTCGCCCTTTGCGATCTTGTCTGCCATGATCGCCTTCACGGCGTCCTCCTCGGAGGTGAACACGCGCGCCGTGCCCTTGCGCCTGAGCATGGTCGGATCCACTGCCCCCTGCTTGACGATACAGCCGTCCGGCGCGATGTTACCGGTGAGGACCGCAAGTCCCCCGTCCCGGTGTACGGGCTTGTCGACGGGCCGTATGACCTCCCGGTTCTCGATCTCGCGGCCCTCCACGTTTTTCGCCACGGTCTTGCCGGTGACGGTCATGCAGCCGGGATGCAGGAGCCCGTGTTTCAGGAGCTCGTTCATGACGGCGGGGACGCCGCCCGCGTCGTGCAGGTCCTCCATGTGGTGCGGGCCAGCGGGCGAGAGGGTGCACAGGTGCGGCGTCTTTTCGGAGATCGGATTGATGTCCTTAAGCGTGAGGTCTATCCCCGCGTAATGCGCGATCGCGGGGATATGCAGCGCCGTGTTCGACGATCCGCCGATGGCCATGTCGACCGCCAGGGCGTTCTCTATCGCCTTGCGCGTCACGATTGTGCGGGGGGTGATTTTCTTTTTGACCAATTCGAGTATCTGACCCCCTGCCGCCTTGGCGAGCCGTATGCGGTCGGCCATGACGGCGGGGATGGTCCCGTTGTAGGGGAGGGCGAGCCCCAGGGCCTCCGAGAGGCAGTTCATCGAGTTCGCGGTGAAGAGCCCCGCGCAGGAGCCTGCGCCCGGGCACGCTGCGCATTCGAGCTCGTAGAGCTCGTCGGGCGACATGAGGTTCTTCGCGACCTTCCCGACCGCCTCGAACATGTTGGAAACCGATACGACCTTCCCGTGGAGGCGGCCCGCAAGCATGGGGCCGCCGCTCACGAGGATAGCGGGGATGTCCATCTTGACCGCGGCGATGATCATGCCCGGTATGATCTTGTCGCAGTTGGGGACCAGGACCAGGCCGTCAAAGGGGTGTCCCATCGCCATGATCTCGATCGAGTCGGCGATGAGCTCGCGCGAGCCCAGGCTGTATTTCATGCCCGAATGGTTCATCGCGATCCCGTCGCACACGCCAATCGTGGAGAACTCGAGCGGCGTTCCCCCGGCGGCGATCACGCCCTTTTTCACGGCGGCGACCAGCGAGTCCAGGTGGATGTGGCCGGGTATGATCTCGTTCGCGGAGTTCGCGATGCCTATGATGGGACGCGCAAGCTCCTCGTCGGTGAGGCCGGTCGCGCGGAAGAGCGAACGGTGTGGCGCCTTCTGGAGTCCCTTCTTCATCAAATCGCTTCTCATGGCGTGTCTCCTGGTCCCTGGGAACCGGCCTGCGCCGCGCGTTTCCCCGGTGATGGTCCGATATACTGCACGGTGAAAAATGAACGTGTTCAGAAATTGGGCGAATGTCAAGGATTAATCGGCGTTTTTGCGTTCACGGGGCGAATTGTGATTGAAGCGCGCCCGCCGCACGCGTACCATTTCAGAAATTCCGGCGGGAGGCAGTTAATGAAGCGACTGGTGTCACTGTGCATGCTTTTATTCGCATTGACCGGCGTGCCGGGCCCGGCGGGGGCCTACGAGAACATCACGCTTGGTGAGCTCGCGGAAAAGATGGATTCCTGGAAGGGGAAAACGATCACGCTCAGGCTCAAGCTCAAGCTGGTGGACTACATTTTCAGGAAGATCGTGTTTTACGACAGGAAGAATTACGACCTGGAGTTCGATATCGCCCCGCGGATGAAGGATGAGGCGTTCGCCTCGATGCTCCTCAACGCGCGTGAAGGCGCGGAATACCTGGTTACCTTCGAGGTGCAGAGGCTTGGGAACCTTGGATACGTGGTGGGCGATATCAGGGGATTTACGCCGGTCGCGCTCGAGAAGCTGCCGGAAGGGGGATCCGAAAAAAGATAAAAGGCAGAATAGCTGGGCGGCTATTCTGCCTTCCATGTAAAAACTTACGCGCAGTGCCAAGAATTAAATATAGTTGTAATTCGGGAGGGAATTACCATATTTAACCTTGTAGTATCACTATCGGCGCGGGCATAGAAAAACTTTAGATTTTTTTTACGCCGAATCGCGCATCGGCCCCCCAATCCTTGAATTCAGTTGAACATGCGGTATGCCGCGTGGTGAACGGCCATCGGGGTATGGAGACGCCCCCCGTGCCGTATTTCCAATTAAATGGTTGGCACGGGGCGGGGTTCCCGGGTATAGTTATTGTATGAAAACGAGATACGGGCTGAAGGCCCGGTGACGGGCAAGGTCATAAAGGTTTACGGGCTGTATTACCTGGTCCGGCACGACGGGGGCAGCGTGAATTGCGTGCTGCGGGGGAAGCTGCGCCAGAGGAAAGACCTGGGCAGGTTCAGCGATCCGGTCGCGGTGGGAGACATGGTGGAGTTCGAGCTCCAGGATCCCCAGTCCGGCACCATTCACGACGTGCTTCCCCGGAAGACCGTGTTTTCGCGCAAGGAAAAGGGCCGCAACAAGCGCGAGGACATCATCGCGAGCAATATCGACCAGATCGTGGTGATACAGTCGTTCCGCCAGCCGGGCCTGAACCTCCGGTTCGTCGACCGGCTCTCGGTACGCGGTGCCGTGGGGGGCATCGCGACGGTGCTCTGCATCAACAAGGCGGACCTGGCGGACCAGGAGACGGTCGACTACGTCGGGGAGTACTACGCAAACGCGCCCATAGACGTCGTGATGGTGAGCGCACTCAACGGCGAAAACCTGGAATTCCTGAAGGAGATGCTGGACACGAAGACCTCGCTCCTGGTGGGTTATTCGGGCGTGGGGAAGTCCACCCTCATGAACAAGCTCTACAAGGGCCTTGACCTCAGGGTCGCGGAGGTTTCGCCGAGCACGGGGAAGGGCAGGCATACCACCACCAACGTTGAAGTCGTCTACACCGGCGGGGATACCTCGATCATAGACACACCGGGCTTGCGCGAATTCGGGCTCATGGATATCGAGCCCCACCTGGCGGGGGAATACTTCTACGAGTTCCGCGAGCGGGGAAAAGAATGCCAGTTCATTCCGTGCACCCACGACCACGAACCGGGATGCGCGGTGAAGCATCTGCTGGAAGAGGGCTATATCCACGAGGACCGGTACGAATCCTACCTGAATATCCTCGCGGACATTCGCAGCTACAGGGAGCGGAAATACCAGTGATCGCGGTGACGGGACTTGCGGTGGGATTCGACGGGCGCACGGTGCTGGACGGCATCGATCTCGAGGTGGAGCGCGGCGAGCTCATGGCCGTGCTCGGCAAGAACGGATGCGGGAAATCGGTGCTGCTCAAGACCATCGCGGGTCTTGTCGCGGGTTACGAGGGACGCATCCTCATCGACGGGTTCGACATGAGGGGATACGTTCCGCGCGCGGGGGAGCGGGGATCGCGTCCCCCGTTCACCCTGGCGTACGTGTTCCAGAAAGGGGGACTCTTCGACTCCATGAACGTGTTCGACAACGTGGCGTTCGGCCTGAGGAGGCGCGGAGAGACGGAGGACGATATAGTGCGAAAGGTGACCGAATCGCTCTCCCGCGTGGGACTGGGCGGGAGCGAGGAAAAGCTTCCCTCCGAGCTTTCGGGCGGCATGCAGAAACGGGTGGGACTCGCGCGCGCCATGTGCCTCAACCCGGAGGTCATACTCTACGACGATCCGACCGCGGGGCTGGATCCCATACTCTCGGACTCGATTGCCGACCTTATCCTGGAAATCACCCGTGCGTACCGGACGACCTCCATCGTGGTCACCCATGACCTGGCAGTTGTGCGCAAGATATCGCATTCGGTCGCGCTCATGTACGGGGGGAAAATCGCCTGCCGCGCGGCGACGGGGGATTTCTTCTCCCGGGGAAACGAATTCGCCCGGCAGTTCATTGACGGGGAAATGGAGGGGCCCATTGACATCTTTTAACCACGATCCGGGCGTTCCGGCGGCGGAACGCCGCAAGGGGAGAAGCGCATGACCGCGGTGCGGCGCCGGGAGGGAATTCCCGGGACAGGCGAGGACTATTTCTGCGCCCCGCCCGACATGGACGCGCGGCACCGTTGTGTGCTTAAAAATATATCGGCCACGGGGGCCTGTGTAGCCTCGAAACGCGCGCTTAAAAAGGACGACATGATTTACCTTCACGTACGCGGCAGAGAGGGGGGATTGCTCAAATCCAGGGTGGTGTGGAAGACAAGGAACACCTACGGCCTTCTCTTTTCCCTCGAATCCAGCGAAGACTTCGACTCTATAAGCCGCATCATGAACGCCATTCATACCGGCGCAGCAACTACGTCATGATGAGATACGCCGCAAGTATTTGCCGCTTCCGGCGAATTATTAATTGACACGCCGAAAGTCCGCCTGTTATCGTGGTGCGCGTGCAAAGAGCGGTGCAGTTCTGTCGGGCGGTACCGGTCGCACCCCGTGAGCGGGATGTGGACCATAATTCTCTCCGACGTACGTACTCTCCCTCAATTGCCTAATCTACAATAGTAAGGAGCCAGCATCATGCCTAAAGGTGTCACGAAATGGTTTAACGAGAAGAAGGGTTTCGGATTCATCTCGAGCGACGACGGCGGCGACGTATTCGTTCACTTCTCGGGTATAAAGAAAGACGGGTTCAAGACCCTTGTGGAAGGGGAGAGGGTTGAGTTCGAAATTGAGAATGGAGACAAGGGACCTCGCGCCGTTTCGGTAAGGCCCGCGGAATAACAGGCGTCCCAACCGTGCAAATGCGAAGGCCGTCCCCGCAGGGGACGGCCTTTTTACTTTCGTGCGCGCCGGACCAGGGCCGCCATGGATGAGGCGAGCGCGACGCCCAGCGCGATGACGAAGGCTATGGAAAACGTTTCCAGGAACAGGGCGGTCGCCCGTTCCGGGTTTCCCTGGATGACCTCGTAGACGGTATAATACATCCCGCTGCCGGGTACCAGGGGGATAAGCGCAGGGACAAGGTAGATGGTCACGGGGTCGCCGCGCCTGTGCGCTACCGCCTCCGCGTACACGGAAAGTACCGCCGAGGCAAGGAAAAATGCCAGCACCTTCCTGCCGGAGAGCGCGGAAACCGCGAGGAACGTTCCCCACCCCACGCCTCCCCCGAGCGCGGAGAGCGGCAGCGCGCTCCCCCCTACATTAAAGAGCAGCCCGAAACCGAGGGAACCGAGAAGCGCGTAGGCAACCTGAAGCGCGGTATTAATCATGACAGCAGGGCCCTTCGTGCAAGCGCGCCGATCTCGAGGGCGATCCCGGAGCCGGACGCGACCGCGATCGCGACGAAGACGGCCTCGGTCCCGCGCGCGACGCCCGAGAGGAGATCGCCCGCGAGCGTGTCACGGATAGCGTTGGTAATCGCGAGCCCCGGGACGAAGAGCATGAGCGCCCCTATGATTGAAAGGTCCGGCCGCGCCAGCAGGCCCGGGAGGGCGAGCATGGTGCACAGCAGGGTGACGAGTGCGCTCCCGCACATGTTCATGAAAAAATCGTTCACCCCGAGCCCGGAGAGGAACTCGGAGGCGAGCCTCGCGAACAGTCCCGAAACGGCGCCCGCGGCAACCTCCCAGGGGCCCCCGCCGAACATGAGCGTAAACGAGGCCGCCGCCGTCGCGGCGGCGGCGAGGCGGAGCGCCCGGTTGACCGGACGCGCATCCCCGATGGACATAAGCCCGCTTTCCAGGAGATCGGGGGAAAGGGGCCGGTGAGCGCGGTCCGCTATCGAGCCGACAAGCTCGTTCACCCCGGCGATCTTTCCAAGGTTTACCGTGCGCGACTCGATATTGCGGATGCGCGTTATGGTATCGCCCCTGGTGTCCACGGTTGATACCATGATCCCGGTGGGCGTCACGAAACTCTCCGTTTCTTCCAGCCCGTAGGCCGCGGCGACGCGGTTGATGGTTGCCTCCACCCGGTGAATTTCGGCGCCGTTTTGCAGCAGGATCTTCCCCGCCTCGGAGGCGAGGTACAGGATGCGATGCGCGTCAAGCACCGGGCGCCCGGGGGCGGGCGGCGAGGGATCATGATGCGGTATGCGTGCGTTTCTCTTCATGGCTTGGGCAGGATATTGTTTCCACCCGTGAGCCTATTTATCAAGCAGATATTTTGATGTGCGGCATCCGCAAGGCCGACGCGCGCTAATTGGTTGACAGGAAGAAGGCGGCAGCTATCAAATAAACAAGGAATACGACATCGTAGGCCGCCCCCCGCGCGAATTTACCCTCCGCGGTTCGGGGCTTCCTATGGTGTGCATGGCATATGTGAGCCGGTATGTCGAACCCATGCGGAGCCGGAGGTGTTCATGCACAGGTACCTTGAGGGCCTGAAGGCCCGGCACCCCGAAAAGTTCGCTCCTGAAAGCGAGATTTTCCGGGCCATACGCAGGGGAAATTCGATTTTTATCGGCTCGTCGTGCGCGGAACCCCAGTATCTCCTGAAATCGCTTGTCCGGCATGTCGAAAACTCCTCGACGGATATCTTCGGCGCGGAGGTCATCCACGTGTGGGCCCTGGGTGTGGCCCCCTACGCCGACAAGCGCTTCGAACGGCATTTTCGCCACAAGTCCTTTTTTATCAGCGACAGCTCGCGGCAGACCATAAACAGCGGCCTGGGCGACTACACCCCCATTTTTCTCTCGGAGATTCCCGGGCTTTTCAAGCGCGGGATCATCACGATAGACGTGGCGCTCATTCAGGTTTCGCTCCCGTATACTGATAACTGGGTGAGCCTGGGGGTGAGCGTCGATATCGTTAAGGCCGCGGTAGAGAACGCGAGGCTCGTGATCGCCCAGGTGAATTCCAGGATGCCCTGCGTGTACGGCGACTCGATGGTGCACGCGGACCGGCTTGATTTCATCCTACAGCACGACGAGGAGCTGCTCGAGTACGATCCAGGACCGACGGATGAAGTATCCGAAAGGATCGGGGGGTATATCGCGCGCATCGTTCAGGACGGCGACACGATCCAGGTCGGATACGGCAGCATGCCCAACGCGATCCTCGCGAGCCTGCGCGAAAAGCACGACCTTGGCGTGCATACCGAGCTCCTCACCGACGGCGTCATCGACCTGATGCGGCGCGGCGTTGTCACCAATGCGAAGAAACATCACGATCGCGGGAGGACGGTCGCCGCGTTTTGCATGGGCTCCAGGGACACGTATGACTTTCTGCACGAAAATTCCGCCTTCGAATTCAGGCCCATCGATTACACGAACAATCCCTTCGTGATCGCCACCCAGGGAAACATTACGGCGATCAACTCCGCGCTCCAGATCGATCTCACCGGACAGTCGACCGCGGAATCGATCGGGATGCAACATTACAGCGGGGTGGGGGGACAGGCGGATTTCATGCGCGGCGCGTCGCTCTCGCCTCGCGGCAAATCGGTGCTGGCGCTCCGCTCGACGTCAAACGACGGGAAGCATTCCCGCATAGTGCCCCGCCTGGACGGGGGTGCGAGCACGACCCTGGTGCGCGGGGACGTGCACTACGTCGTAACGGAGCACGGCATCGCCCACCTGCACGCGAAGAACCTGCGCGAGCGGGCGATGTCGCTCATCGCCATAGCGGCGCCCGAATTCCGGCCCTGGCTCATCGAGGAGGCGAAGCGCATGGGGCTGATACACCGGGAACAGGCGTTTATACCGGGGAAGGCCGGGGAATACCCCGGGCACCTCGAGGCGTACAAGACCACCCCGGGAGGTTTTACGATATTCCTTCGCCCCGTGAAAATCGCCGATGAAACGCTTATCAGGAATTTTTTCTACGCGCTTTTGGACAAGGGCATGTACGCCCGCTTCTTCGCGAACATGGACTATATCCCCCGCGAGACCATTCAGGACTGGTTTATAATCGACTACACGCGCGAGCTTGTCATGCTCGCGACCATCACCGCGGATTCGGTTGAGTCGATCCTGGGGATGTGCCGGTACGTCGTCGACAGCCGCTCCCATACCGCCGCGGTCTCGTTCGCGGTTCGGGACGATTTCCAGAACCGCGGAATCGGTACCCTGCTTGCCGCATATTTAAAGAACATTGCATTAAAAGAAGGACTTCTCGGGTTCACCGCGACAGTCCTTTTTGAGAACAAGGTCATGCTCCACCTCTTCGACAGGATGGGCTTCACCATTACGAGTTCCGCGGGCGGCATCCACCGGCTTGATCTCATGTTCGACCGGGACCGCGACCCGATTATTGGTTGACGCCTCGGGTATGAGCGGCTATCTTCCCGAATCATGAAACCCGGCATCGTCCTGAAAAATGAAGGCGCCGTTGCGGGAAGGGCCTGTTTCGCGGCCGAAAACGCCGTGCATATTACGCTTTCGCATAACGGAATCGACGGGGAGGCGCTCTTTGCCGCCGACGTGCTCCTGCCGCATCGTGCGGTCGGTTCCGGGAGGCGCGTATGCGTCGAAGAGGCGGGCGGGGGCACGCGGATAGACTACGGCGAGCTGTCGGTCGTTCATGATCCGGACCGGAACACGATTCGCTATCTTTCCGGGGAGGGCGGCGAATTCCTGGTGCAGCGCCTTGAAGAAGCCGGCGGCGATGAAAGGGTGTTCGCGATCGACACGCATCCCGGCGAGGGGTTCTACGGGTTCGGGGAATGGTTCAACGGCTTCAGGAGGGAGAACGGCCGCCTTGAGCTGTATAACAGGGAATCCCCTTCGTTCGCGCAGAAGAAGCATACCTATTCCGCGTTCCCGTGCTTCCTGAGCGACCGCGGTTACATGGTGTTCATCCTGAACGCTCACCGCGCGCGCGTGGAAATTAATGAAACGCCGGGCAGGCTCGCGATCCGCTTCCAGGGGGGCGGGCTCGATTTCTTCGTGATTCACGGTCCGTCGTGGAAAAGAATACTCTCGACCTACACCGCACTCACCGGGAGACCCCCCATGGTGCCGCGCTGGGCCTTCGGATTATGGAACACTGCGTACCCCGTGGAAAACCAGGACCAGACGCTCGCGCGCATCGAGGAGCACCGGAAGCGCCGCATTCCCCTGGACGCGCTTATATTCGATTATCACTGGGAGGAGGCTTTCCACAATTTCCGCTGGCGGGGCTCGCTTTTCCCCGATCCACGCCGGATGCTCGCCGCCATGAAAGCGCGCGGGGTGAGGGCGGGCCTCATCTACACCCCGTATATCAATACCCGCGGAATCCCGCTGTTCAAAATACTGGCGCGACTCTACGTAAAGAACGCCCCCGACGGCACACCCTTTTTCGCGGAAGACAGCGCAGACGATCTTTACCAGGAGGCGAAGCGGCGGGGTTTTCTCGCGCACGACCGCGTCGACTGGTGGCTGGGGAGGGCGGGGGCACTCGACTTCACGAACCCCGACGCCGTGGACTGGTGGTTCGAGATGCACAAGCCCTTGTTGCGGCAGGGGGTGAGCTTCTTTAAAAACGACGGTGGAGAGTATCTGCCCGAGGGCGCGGTCTCATCGAAGGGGCTGGCGGTGGGCGAATTCCACAACATGTACGGTTTCTACTATTCACGCGCGCTGTTCGAAAAGCTCCAGGAATACCAGCATCCCCGGCGCGCCCTCGTATTCTCGCGCACCACGGGGATCGGGACGCAGAGATTTCCGGCGATTTTCCTGGGGGACCAGACCCCCCGCCCGGCGCACATCGCGGCAACCATGCGCTGCGGGCTGAACATGAGCCTCATGGGTTTTTCCTACTGGGGCGCCGACGTGTTCGGCCTGTACAGGAGCCCCTCGGCCGGGATGCATCGCCTCTACTGCCAGTGGGCGCTTTTTTCACCCGTTGCGCGCTATTTCTCCGCGCCGCACGACCCTTTGCGCAACCCGTGGGGAAGGGGGCGCGACTGCGAGGAAAATTTCCGCGCGCACGCGCACCTGCGCATGCGGCTGCTGCCCCATTACTACAGGCTCGCCTTCGAGGCATGGTCGACCGGGGTGCCCATCGTGCGTCCCCTGTGCCTGGAATTCCAGGACGATCCCGGGACGCGCGGCGTCGCCGACCAGGTGATGATCGGCGAATCCCTCATGCTCGCTCCCGTTATGCGAAAGCGATCGCGGACGAGGCGCGTTTATTTCCCTGCCGGAGCCTGGTATTCATGGTGGACAAACGAGCGCTTCGACGGGCCCGCATGGAAGGATGTACCGGTGCGGCCGGACAGGGCGCCGCTGTTCGTCAGGGGAGGCTTCCCCCTGGTCCTGGGCCCCGCGCTCCAGCACGTTCCCGACGACCACCGGTTCGGCGAGCTTGAGATTCACTGCTATCCGCCCTGGCAGGGGAGGACGGTCCTCTATGACGACGACGGGACCACGCTCGCGTACAAGCAGGGGGCATACTCGACGCAGGCGATAACCGTGAAGAGGGATCGGGGGCTGATACGCCTGACGGTGGAAAAACAGCGCGGAACCTTCCAGGGCGCACCCATGAAAAAAAATATCACCCTGGTGCTGCATGACATCGATCGGGTCCGGGGCGCCCTCATGCGCGGGGCACGTCCGGGGAATGCGGCGAAATGGAGTTACGACGAACAGAGCCGAAGCCTCACCGTGGCCTTCCCGGTCACCATGGACAGGCCGGGGATCATAGAGATCGAATAAAAGCAGATTGGAGCAAGATATCGATGAAGATTCATAAACACCTTGTTATAATCATGGCGACGGTGCTCGCGGGTTTTTCCCATCATCAAGCGTCTCCCTGATCTTCGAAAGCAGTGTCTCCGCGGTATAGGGCTTGCGGATGCAGGGGGCGTTTATCATATCTGGCTCCGCCAAATACCTGTCCGGGTATCCCGTGGTGAAAATATATTTAATTCCCGGACGCATCGCACGGATCCTGCGAACAAGCTCGCTTCCATTCAGGTTGGGCATTACGACATCCGTGATGATCAAATCGAAGTATGCCGGGTCTGCGCCAAAGACGGAGAGGGCCTCCATCCCGTCATGGGCGCTCGCTACCCTGTAACCCCCCAGTTCCAGCGCCTTGAGCGCGAACAACCGCACGCCGTCGTCGTCCTCGACGAACAGGACGCGTTCGGTGCCCGTGTGCGCGCGCTCGTCCCCGTCGCGTGATTGCGCCTCCCGGACCTCATCGTCCGCGACGGGGAGGTATACGATGAAGGTCGTGCCCTGCAGGGGCGCGCTTACGACGTCGATCGCGCCCGCGTTCTGTTTCAGGTTTCCATACACGGTAGAGAGTCCCAGGCCCGTTCCCTTACCTACCTCCTTGGTGGTGAAGAAGGGTTCGAAAATCCGCGCCTTGACCTCCTCGGTCATGCCCGATCCCGTGTCATGGATCGACATACTGGCATATGTTCCCGGCGTGAACTCGGCGTCGCCGTGCATCGGGGCGGCCGTAAGGTGTGAAAGCCCGGTTGTCACGATAATCTCCTTCCTTGCGGATTCGCTTCTCATTTCGTTGATCGCGTCACGGGCGTTAATGAGCAGGTTGAGCGTCACCTGTTCTATCTGGGCAGGGTCGGCCTTGACGAGGAGTTTCCCGGGATGAAGAATGGTGGTAATCGTGATATCCTCCTCGATCAGCCGCGAATAGAGCTTGCGCAGCTCGAGTATGGTTCCATTCAGGTCCATCACCCGGACGTCGGCGATCTGCTTGCGGCTGAACGCGAGGAGCTGCCTGGTGAGGTTCGCCGCGCGCTGTCCCGCGCTCAGGATCTCGGAGGCCTCCGTGCGCATCGGCGAATCCGCCTGGGCCCGCCTTATGAGTATCTGCGCATTGCCGTTGATCACCGTGAGCAGGTTATTGAAATCGTGGGCGATCCCTCCCGCGAGGGTCCCCACCGCTTCGACGCGCTGGACCTGGAGCACGTGGCGGTTCAACCGTTCACGTTCCATTTCCGCGAGCGCGCGCTCGGTGGTGTTGGTGATGAGAGCGAACGATCCATCCAGGGCGCCGTTCCGGTCATACACGGTGGTGGCGCTGAAATGGGTGTACACGTCGCGCCCGCTCCGGTGCTTGAGGATAATATCGAAACTCCTGCGGGCCGTTTCCGGTATCCGGGCGAACTGGGTTTCGAATGCCTCCCGGTTTTCCCCGTCCACGAATTCCAGGGGCGACTTCCCCAGGATATCCTCCCTGGCATACCCGAGCATTTCGCAGAGGGCGTTGTTCACGTCCATGGTCCGATATTCCCTGTCGATCTGCCAGTAGCCTTCTCCCGTGGTTTCGATGAGCGTGCGATAGCGTTTCTCCGAAGAGCGCAGATCCTCCATGGAATGCCTGCGTTCGGTAACGTCGCGCGAGGTGATCACCACGCCCCGGATTGCGGGGTGATCAAGCAGGTTGACGCCCACGGCTTCGAGGTACCGGTAGCTGCCGTCGCTGCACTTGAACCTGAATGCCGTGCTTCTATCCGGAGAGTTCTTTTCATAGAGCTGGTGCAGCTCCCTTGTAGCATATTCCAGGTCGTCGGGGTGTACGAAATGAAGGGGGTGATGGCCCACCATGAGCGCGGGGGGATACCCCAGCGTGGTATAGGAAGACGGGGAGGCGTAGGTGACCAGGCCGTTCTCATCGTGAACCGTGATAACGTCCGCCAGGTTCTGGATGAGCGAGCGAAACCGCTCCTCACTCTTCGCGAGATCCTGTTGAGTATTTATGAGCTCCGCGTTTTGGGCCTCGAATTCCTCGTTGGTCGCCACGAGCTCCTCGATCGTGGCGCTCAGCTCTTCATTGGTCGCCTCGAGCTCCTGGCTTTTATTCCGAATTTGTTCGAGCGCGTGGAGCCGGTCGGTGATATCGCGCGAGGTGATGACAACCCCGCGAATGGATGGATCATCCAGCATGTTTTTGCCGAGGGCCTCCATGCTTAGATATGAGCCGTCCGCTTTTCTAAACCGGAAGAGGGTGGGTACCAGAGGGTTTTTCTTTTCGTACACCTCGGCAAGGTCTTCCATGGCCCCGGCGAGGTCGGCCGGGTGTATGAGTATGTCCGGGGTTTTGCCCACAAGGTATCCGGAAGGATATCCAAGGAGCCGGGAGGCGGACGGCGATTCATAGGTGATCGCGCCCGTGGCGTCATGTATGGTGATGATATCGGTGAGGTTTTCAACGAGCGCGCGAAAACGCTCCTCGCTTTTCGCGACCTCCATCTGCGTCTTGATAAGCTCTTCGTTCTGAGCCTCGAACTCCTCGTTGGTGGCGACCAGCTCCTCCACCGTCGCGTTCAATTCCTCGTTGGCCGCTTCGAGCTCCCGGTTTTTCACCTGGAGGCTCTCGTTGGCGCGCACCAGTTCGCCCACGTCCTGGACGTGCACGATCGCGTAGCGAAGCGAGCCGTCCTCGGTCCGGACGGCTCTGACCCCCACCTCGGCGTGAAGCAGGCTCCCGTCCTTGCGGATATAGCGCCGGTAGACGATATAGCCGTCTATCTCGCCGGCGAGCAGTTTCAGGAACTCACTGTTTTTCGGCCCAAGGTCGTCGGGGTGCGTGATCCTGTCCCAGGTGAACCCCATGAACTCATCCATGGTATAGCCCATCATGTCGCAGATGCGCTGGTTGATCTTCACGAAACCACGTTCCGGGGTGGTAATCACCGAGCCCACCAGCCCAAGCTCGAAATATTCCCTGAACAGCTCCTCGCTCTCGCGGAGCGCGTTCTGGAAGGCGGCCGCCCTCTCGATATTGCGGATGAAAAAATGCGCGAACAGCGCCGACGAGGCCGCAAGGCCGTACGTCATGATTCCCGGTGCACGATGCACACCCGCCGCACCCAGCGCGTCGAAGAGCCAGCATGCGGCAAGTATTGATACGCCCCGCTTGAGGCCGGGCGGATAGTCGTTCCCTTTTCCATGCCCGCGATCGAAGGTGAGGAAAATCGCGTAGACGAGCGCAGCCCCGATCGATGCGAAACGGGCCGCGTCCGGCATCCATGTTCCGCGCGACCCCGGGATCAGGGAAGCGGCGTCAACGGCGGAAAACGGAATTTCCCCGGTGAACGCGGCGTACGTCCCCGCGGCCGCGCTCGCGAGGGCGAGCGCCGGCAGGAAGATAGTGAACAGGGTGAGCAGCTTTCCGGGGCGGCGCTGTTGTTGCCGGATTATAAACCAGAGAAAGGGAACGAAACAGGCGAGCAGGGCCGCACCCTGGACCGATCCCCGGATGAATTCGTCCGAATCACCCGTTCCCGTAAAGGTGAACGCGTTTATGATCGCGGCGATGCCGGTGAACAGGGAGAGCCAGAAGAGTGCGAGGAGGGGACGAATCGCGCGGTTTTTCCGCAGTACGAAGATCGCGTAGAACGCGATGTACGCGCAAAGCCCGGCCGCGGCGTATGACAGGATGACGGTAATGCCGGCGTTCATATGCATGGATAGACGCTTAGTCCCGGATATTTCGTATGTGACGCATCATGGCATATATAGCATACGGCAAGCCAGGGTGCAAACAAATATTCAACCCCTGCATAGGACAAAAAAAGCGGGGAAACCGCGTTATGCGGTTTCCCCGGGATGCTCAGTTGATATTCTCGTAGTTTACTTCATCGGTATGAAACCGGCTTCGGAGACGAGCTTCTGGCCGTCGTCGCCCAGCAGGTATTCGACGAAACCCTTCGTCTGGTCGGAGGTCTTCGCATCGTTGATGTACATGTAGAGCTTTCTCGAAATGGGATACTTCCCGCTCTTCCCGTTTTCGAGCGTGGGCTCGATCTCATTCACGTTGAGACCCTTGATATTGGCGTCCTTCTTGATATACCCGAACCCAACGTAGCCGATCGCCTTGGGGTTTCCCGCGACCGTGGTGACCACCGCGCCGCTCGAAGCCTGGGTGAGCGCTTCCTTCTTGACGTCGGTCTTTTTCATCACGTCTTCATGCCAGTATTCGTAGGTGCCGGAGCTGGTATCGCGGGAGACAACGATTATCGCTTCGTCCGCGCCGCCCAGCTGCTTCCAGTTGGTGATGTTTCCTTCATAAATACCTTTAAGCTGGTCCTTCGTGATCTTGGTGATGGGATTCTTGGGGTGGACGATCGGAACTATCATGTCATAGGCAACGGTGACTTCCTTTACCTTTATCCCCGACTTTTCGGCCTTTGCTATCTCGTCTTTCTTGATTTCACGGGAAGAGTTCGCGATATCGCAGGCGCCGTCCAGCAGGGCCTTGATGCCGTTGCCGGAACCGCTTCCTTCCACCGTAACGGAAACGTCCTTCTTCACTTTCTTATACGACTCGATCGCTTTGAGCGTGATCGGGAGCACCGTGGTGGACCCTTTTATCACTACCTTGTGCTTGGGCGACGAATCGCCGCAGCCGAATGCCAGGCCAAGCGATACTATGGCGACGACCGCCAGCATGGCCTTGCCGATTGAATTTAATGTCATGGCTTAAAATGCCTCCTTGAGGTGTTTGATGAGACTGATGAAAGCCAAGAAACGGGTACGCGGTTAACCCGGTATAATAAATTTGTAAAGAAAATGTAAATATCGCCGCGTCCCCGGGGGCAGGGCGCGGTTAATGAAATTATACTTGCCACCTGGACGGCAAAAGTATATTTTACCAGTGCCGCGCCGCTCCGGGTCGCACAGGGGTATATCGGCGCCCGGCCCATTTAAAAGATACGAATTCCACGGGGGTAATGATGAAGAGGATAGTGGTTCCGATATTGCTGATTTTCGCGACCGCGCTCGTTTCGGGGTGCGGATACAATGCCATGCAGAAAAACGAAGAAGCCGTGTTCGCCGCGTGGGGGGATGTCGAGGCCGCGTACCAGCGACGCGCCGACCTTATCCCCAACCTTGTCGAGGTCGTCAAGGGATACGCGAAGCACGAGGCCGATACGCTCAAGGCGGTCACCGAGGCGCGCGCGAGGGTAGGCTCGATCCAGGCGTCGCCGCAGCTCGTCAACGATCCCGCCGCCTTCGCGAAATTCAACCAGGCGCAGGGCGAGCTTTCCGGCGCGCTCTCGCGGCTCATGGTGGTCGTCGAAAAATATCCCGACCTCAAGGCAAACCAGAATTTCAGGGATTTGCAGAACCAGCTCGAGGGTACGGAAAACAGGATCAACGTCGCGCGCGTGCGGTATAACAAGTCCGTGCAGGACTTCAACGTGAGCATCCGCACATTCCCCAACAGCGTCACCAATTCGCTCATGCTGCACCTCGAGCGCAAGGAGCCCTTCAAAGCCGATGAAGGTGCGAAGACCGCTCCCAAGGTCCAGTTCTAGGGCCGCAGGGTATCCCCGCATGGGCCTGCGCGTCGCGGCATTCCTCCTGTGTACCGTCCTGCTTCCCGCGGCGGCGCAGGCGCTTGACGTACCGCCCCTCCGGGGGAGGGTGAACGACCTCGCCGGCATGCTCTCGCCGCAGGCCGCCCAGGCGCTCGAAACCGAGCTTGCGGCCCTCGAGCGTACCGATTCCACGCAAATCGTGGTACTCACGGTGAAGTCGCTCGAAGGGGAAGCCCTCGAGGAATATTCCATAAAAGTCGCCGAGCAGTGGAAAATCGGGCAGAAGGGGCTCGACAATGGGGCCATACTGCTCGTCGCCCGCAACGACCGAAAGATCAGGATAGAGGTTGGGCGCGGCCTGGAGGGCAAGCTCACCGATCTCATGACGGGCCGGATCATCCGTCATGAAATAATACCGCATTTCAAGGACGGGGATTACTCCGGCGGTATCGAAACCGGTGTCCGCGCGCTCATCGCCGCGGCGAAGGGGGAGTATACGGCTTCGGATAAACCCGGGACGTCCAGGGACGATGGGGATGGGGGAACGCCGCTCTTCGTGATCGGTATAGTGTTCCTGATCGTCATCAGCATTATCGGAAAAATCTCAAAGATACTTTCGGGCGCGGCGGGCGCGGTTGGACTTCCCATCGCGGGAGCCATCTTCCTTCCGGCGGTTGGATTGCCCATGCTTCTCATCCTGGCCGGTGTAGGACTGGTAGCCGGTCTCATCATCCCCATGCTCGCGGGCATGTCGGGCGGCGGTTTCATGGGCGGGGGGTTCGGGGGATTCGGCGGGGGTTCATCCGGGGGCGATGGCGGTTTTTCCGGCGGCGGCGGTGATTTCGGCGGCGGCGGCGCATCGGACAGCTGGTAGGTGAAGAATGAGGGCACACGCGAAGACATTTTTTAACGATTCGGACCGCGAGGCCATACGCGCCGCGGTGGCGGACGCCGAGAAGACCACGTCCGGGGAAATTGCGATCATGGCGGTCAACCAGAGCGATTCCTACCTGGAGGCCGCCACGCTCGGTGCCGTACTGCTTGCGGGCACGCTGGGCCTCGTTCTCGAATTCGGCCTGACCGCACTGTTTCGCGCCGTACAGGTGTGGACGCACGACGCTTCTTCCTCCACGCTCGGAATCATTGCGGAGTATGCCGACTACGTCTCGCTCTGGACGTATATTCCCATTGTATTCCTGATGTATTTCCCGCTCAAAGCGCTGGTACATGCCATTCCCGCATTGAAAATCCTGTTCCTGGGCAGGCGTCGCATCGATGAGGCGGTCCGCGAACGGGCACTCAGGGCTTTTTACGAAAAGGGGCTGCATAGGACGCGCGACGAGACCGGGATCCTCATTTTCATTTCTTCCCTGGAGCGTAAAGTTTGGATACTCGGCGACAGGGGCATAAATGCGAAAATCGCGCCCGATTTCTGGAAAACGCTCGCCGGCGAGCTGGCGGGGGGCATACGGGCGGGCAGGGGAATTGAGTCCGCAACAAGGGTCATCGCGCGGTGCGGTGAAGAGCTCTCACGCCACTTTCCCCTCAAGCCCGATGACGTTAATGAGTTGCCGGATACCCTCCTGACGGAAGAATGAGCCGGGTTTTCGGAGGTGCACCTGGGAGAAAGACCCGAAAAACCGTCAAATCGCCGATTTTATCATTTTTTACCGATTCACAAATTCCTGTCTTGACGCACGGGCCGAATATCTTTACATTGTCATTGGACTACATGAACAAATGACAAGGTTTTATTGGCAGATGTTCGGGTCCCCCATGGTGATGGGTAGCAGCGTTCTACGGGGTATGAATGCAAATCGAACGGGATATGGGGGTTCGATTCGGCATAAAGCGTAGGTTAAAGACGGAAAAAAGAAGGACCGGGAATGAAACAGAGAGCAAAGCTAAACCAGGCGACAACGCCCGATGTGGCATGGGGTGCCAGCGCGGACCTTGTTTCACTCTGCAGCTCCATTTTCAACGAGAACTGCTGCAAAGAGCTTCAGGAGATTCACAAGCATGAAATCCTCGCGAAGATCTGCGAGTATGTAGGACCGTGTCCGTCCAACTTTGCCAAGGCGGAAGAGATACTCGAAGGAATCAAGTATGACATCGCCAATTATGTCATCCACCACGAGTATTCCCGGTCACACATGGTCAGTACCGAGCTCCTCCTCTGGCTGGACGGGAGGGCACACCCGAACGATGTGAAGAAGCTGGACAGCTTTATCAAGAAATACCTCGGGCAGTGCTCCGAGTAATCGCGCAAAACCTGAACCACAAAGGTGCGGTCGCAATCCATGACCGCTGAAAGGCTTCTTCTGCATACCTGTTGCGCACCCTGTTTTTCCTCGGTGCATGAGGTGCTGTCCCCGGACTATTCGGTAAGCGCATTGTATTACAACCCTAACATCACCCCCTTTCCTGAATACATGCGAAGGATGACGGAGCTTGTAAACTATTCCAATAAGTTATCTTTCGATCTGCTTATAGAAAACCGCGATACCCGCGAATGGACCCTCGCGGTGAAAAAATTTCGCGCCATGGGTGAGCGTTCCGATCGATGCGCGGCATGCATTCGCTATCGCCTTGAGCGTACATTCCGGCTTGCGGTCGAGCGGGATTTCCCCGTAGTCTGCACGACGCTCACCGTGAGCCCCCATAAAGACCCCGACATGATCAACCGCATCGGCCGCGAGCTCGAAGCACGGCACCGTATAGGATTCCTTGCCGCCGATTTCAAAAAGGGAGGCGGGTTTGCCCGCTCGGTCGAGTTGTCACGCAGGGAGGGCTTCTACCGGCAGGCATACTGCGGGTGCGGCTATTCCAGGGCGGAACGCGCCAAAAAATTTTCCCGGGTCGAACAGGGCATTAAACAGGTGGTCGTGTAGCTGATAGTTCTTGGGGAACGAGGCCTACTGAATCTCCCTCAATCCCTCCCCGTCCGCCTTCATCAACTGCTTCATCCGCACGATCCTGATCCGGTACAGCTCGTCCTTTGACACCCCCGCGAGCGCGGCAGCCATGTCGTCGATGCGCACGGAGTTCTCCCCGCCCGCCGGGATCACGAGCACCGTCCCGCCCACTTCCGCGCGGTGCTCTATGACCGCGGTCTCGAACGGCACCTCCCTGGTGCCCGATTTGCCCGTCCTCGTGAAGCCGATGCGCGCGTCCAGGTTATGCGCCATCGCCTGCGCGAGCGCGGTCTCCGCGGTCTCCAGCCTGTATTCGAACCCGGCGGTGATCGCCTGCAGGGATTCCTTCCCCTCGACGGTCCGGATCGCCTTGACCGAAATGCCCGCGGGAAGCCTCTGGTTCATCCCGGCGAGCAGGGTTTTAAGATCGGCGCTCTCGTAAAGATCGATGTCGCAGGGCTCCGATACGCTCTCCACCCCGACCGACAACGGGTACCCGAGCGATATCCTCTCGCGCTTGTTAAACCCCTGGGTCGACGACACCGGGGCCTCCGCCATGCGCAGGGCCCGCTTGATGATCTCCATGAAGTCGATGTGCGGGATGAAGCGCGCGTCCCCGGTCTTCTCGAACATGGCGCGGACCCTGAGGTTCGTCTCATAGGTGCGTGAGAAATCCTTGAGCGCCGCCCCGAGCGCCTCCGGCCCCGTTTCGTCGGGGGCCGCCGACGGCAGGGACTTCTTTCCCGCGGGAAGACCGCGGTCCTTCTTGTGCTTCACGAGCATCTCGAACCCGGTCTCGACCGCGCTCCAGGGGAAGACGGCGTCGTCGGGACGCACGTCCATGAGCCGCGCGTGGTCCGGAAGGTGCTCATCGATCGCGCGATTCCATCGCGCGACATCGAAGTGCTCGCTCCAGGAATCGAGGCGCGCCCCGTCCCGATACACGGCGAGGATCACCTTCCCCATACGCGTGTCGCCGCGGGCGAGCAGCCCCTCCAGGAGAGAGGCGTCAACGTCGTGGTTCTTGATGGTGATGTTTCGCGTCACGCTCCGCTTGATCGAGCTTATCACGCGAATGAGGTAGGCGCGGTCCATCTGCCGCTCCCACTGGAAGGGGGTGTGCGGCTTGGGCACGAACGGGGAGACCGTGACGTTGATTTCCTTCTTTCCCCGTGATAATCCATTGATGGAACGAAGGAGCTCCACCGTCGCCTCGGCCTCGTCGATGCGCTCGCAGCCGGGAAGCCCTATCATGAAGTAAAGCTTGATCGTCCGCCAGCCCTTCTCGAAGACGCGCGCGAGGATCGCCATGAGGTCCGCGTTCGAGAGGTTCTTGTGCGCATGGCGGCGCATCTTCTCGCTCG
Organism: Spirochaetota bacterium; assembly: GCA_004297825.1. Lineage (NCBI taxonomy): Bacteria > Pseudomonadati > Spirochaetota > Spirochaetota bacterium. The sequence goes on along the minus strand of SCSX01000088.1, from coordinate 3,892 downwards.
CCGATTCCACCGCGAAGGTGAGCGAGCTCTTCCGGAGGTCCGATATCCGCTCTATGATCGGGAGCGTCGCGAGGTCCACCCTGAGCGAGGGAAGCGCGATGGACACGCCCTTGCGCGTGAGCCAGGGAAGGACATCGCCCAGCATCTCGTTCAGGTACGGGTAGTCCGATATCGAAAGTGAGGTAAGGGTGAGCTCGTTATAGCCGGTGTTCGCGATCATTCTCTCGATCCGTTCGCGCATCGGGCCCGGCAGGTGATTTCTACACGGGAGGTCGTAGTAGCCCGCGTGGCAGAACTTGCAGAGGTTCGCGCACCCGCGCGAAAGCTCGGCGACGGCGCGCTCCTGGGCGATGCGCATGCTGGGAACGACCGGGCGCTCTGGGTCCAGGGGAGTATCGGCCCTGAAAATCCTTTTCCTGACGCGCGGTCCCTCCACGGCAGCGAGCGTATCGCCCTCCCATACCTCGCGATGCGCGGGGGGCAGATACACACCCGGGATTTCCCCGAGCGCGTCGATGATTTCGGCGCGCGAAAGCCCGGACAGCTTTCCCTTCAAGACGCACTTCACGATGTCGCGAATCCCCTCCTCCCCGTCGCCAATGAAAAAGGCGTCAATAAAATCCGCCATGGGCGCGGGGTTGCACGAAGCCTCTCCCCCCGCGATGACGATGGGAAAGCCGACGCCGCGCTCACGCGCGAGGAGCGGGATTCCGCCCAGGTCGAGGACCTGTAAGATATTCGTGCACAGCAGCTCGTGCGAGAAATTAAACCCTATAATGTCGAGCGCCCGAAGCGGCGTCCTCGTTTCGAGCGTGAAGAGCGGCACACCCATCGCACGCGCGCGCGCTTCGAACTCCGGGGGCACCGCGAAGACGCGCTCGCAGGCGACGCCCTCGATAGAGTTCGCGATGTCGTAGAGGATCTGGATGCCGTGGTTGGACATGCCCACCTCGTACAGGTCCGGGTACGAAATCGCCATGCGCAACGCCGCGTGCTCCCTCACGATCCGGTTGTATTCCCCGCCCGCGTAGCGCGCGGGCTTCTGGAGCGTATGCACGAGCTGCGCGAAGGTGTCGTTGTCAATTTTTTTCATGCTCTATTCCCAAACCGGGCTTTACGACGTGTAAGAATGGGAGAGAGGGGAATGGAGGAGATCCTCTCCCCCCATCTCCTGTTCTTACACGCCTTTGTTAAGTTCGTTGTGCCACAAGCTCCGCCATGCGGGCGAAGTCCCGGGGGGAACAGTCCTCGCCGCGCACCTTTTCGTCAAGCCCCATTTCCCGAATGAGGGCGGCGGCCGCCGCCTTCTCCATGGACAGGTGCGGCGAGCCGGAGAGCGCGGTCGCGAGGGTCTTGCGTCTTCCCCAGAAGGCCGCCTTGACGAGCGCGCGGAACGTCTCAACATGCGTGTCACGCACCAGCGGCTCTTTCCTGCGCGTGAGTGCGAGAAAGCTTGAGCTCACCTCGGGCTGCGGGTAGAACGCCGTCTTCTCGATCTTGAACAGCGCCTCCGCCTCGTACAGCGCTCCGAGCGTGACCGAGACGGCGCCGTAGCTTTTACTCCCCGGCAGCGCGCGGATGCGGTCGGCCATCTCGCGCTGGAGCATCACGAAGATTTCGGGGGTCCGATATTCCTCCGCGAGGCGGAACAGTATCTCGGTGGAACAGTAATACGGGAGGTTCCCGACCGCTTTCGTGACGCCGGGGACCGGCGGGTGTTTCAGGAAATCGTCATGGATGACGGTTAGCTTCGGCTCCGCCTCGAAGCGCTCTTTCAAATAGCGTGCGAGCCCCGCATCGATCTCGACCGCGTACACCGCGCGTGCCGCGCGGCACAGACCTCCCGTAACGGCGCCCAGCCCCGGCCCTATCTCGAGCACCGTGTCCTCCGCCGATACGCGGGCGTGCGCGAGGATGCGCTCGACGATGGCGTCGTTGCACAGGAAATTTTGCCCCAGCTTCTTGTTGGGGTGGAGTCCTCGACTGGCGGTTATTTCCTGGATCTCGCGCGTGTTCATGGGTACGGGAATTCCCTTATTTAATGAGCGGCCCGTACCGGATACAGGTGGCAGCGGGAAAAGTCAAGGATTTGAGGATCGAGATCTCTTTCCAATCGTTAGAATTTCTCTATGATTCAAACAATCCAATTGTACGCATGCAAAAAGCGTACTTGTACATAGCAACAGTTGTTTATCAGTTAAGTGGCACCTTTTCGAGCGCACTTGTGTCAGTAACAAAGTCCGATATACACTCATGGTTTGAAGCGTGCGGCTACGTATTAATCAAATCGTGAAGTGCTATTGTCGCGCTTCTCAGGAAACCGCGAATGAACGCCAATGAACGCCAATGAACGCGAATTTGGAAAAAGATATTCGCGTCTATTCGGCTTTATTCGCGTACATTTGCGGTTCTCCTTCCGTTGCTCGGTAACGAAAAACGGCTCATTACCGGGACTATTGAATCAAAGACCATGCATATTTGGAAACCGCGAATGAACGCCAATGAACGCCAATGAACGCGAATTTGGAAAAAGATATTCGCGTCTATTTGTCTTTATTCGCGTGCATTCGCGGTTTTCCTTCCGTTGCTTGGTAACGAAAAACGGCTTTCTCGTCGCATTTATAGAAGATTCTAGGGTTTTTGTAAAATTTTATCAGTCTCCGGAGAAAAAAATTAATCGGTTTTAACTGGAGAAAGACTGGAGAAAGGGTCCTCAAGGGGTTGGCATGAAAATTGCTAGGGGCGCTGACTTTGTGGGTACTACGAGTACCCTTCAATGGTGCCCCTGGCAGGCGCAAGGCCTGCGACTTTCTTTGTGCGGCCAAAGAAAGTCGCCAAAGAAAGGCCCGCTCACGGCATCCATGCCTCCGCGGGCACTTCCCACATCCTGTGGGTCGCCGCCGGAACTGATAAATGAGTTAAACAACAGTGGGAGCAAAGATACTAGCGCGTGACGGACAGGATGTCCTAATGGTGCCCACGAACGCGCCATCCTGGCGCATGGGCACAGGCGCACCTCGTGCGCGCACCCGGTGCTGCGACAGGAGGTCGCGTCGGCACCGGCCAGCCTTCCGCTCGGGCGTCCTGCCCTCGCGTGTCGGCAATTCCTGAATAAGCATTTATTTTCGCGGTCAGTATATCCTTCAAGACAGTCGCCACCTGAGCCCTTCGACGATGCTCAGGACAGGCCCGTCGAAGGATGGCTGGATAGAAGCAAGAATGAGGCTGGATGACTCTGCGTCTATTCGTCTTTATTCGCGTGCATTCGCGGTTCTTCTTCCGTTGTTCAGTATCAGTGAATCGGCGGCAGGGGTAAAAGCGGTTGACTTTGGTATGGTTGTATTACAAGGTTGAGTGCACAGAGAGACCTGCTTCGCTTCCCGGTTCCGGGGGCCTGCCATCCAGCTTTAAAGAATTCCCGGATACTATGAAACCTGAGGTGATCATGGGGACGAGATATGAGGGTGGCGCTTTGGAAGACATGGAGACTGTTGGGACTAGGGGGGACTATGATGGCGTATGGTTGCGGGTAAGAGGAGTTAGGCGACAATTTTCAACCAATACTTTACATGAAGCTATTATTCTATAATTGGTCGAATTTATGGAAAAAATAATTATTTTAGATACTAACATTATTTATAGCGACTTCTGGATGGGGGGAATATTTTTCAAATTGTTTATATCATTAACTGATTTGAACTATTATTGGTATTTCCCTCAGATTATAATTGATGAAAGTATCGGTAAATTAAGGGAAAAAATAATTGATGAAATAAAAAATCTGGCGCTTCAGGAAACCGTGTGGAAAACTGACAAAATGACGATACTGAAGATATGAAAGAGACTCTGGAAGAATTTTACAATCATTTATTGGGAATAGAAAGCCCCTGGG
>SCSX01000087.1 GCA_004297825.1 Spirochaetota bacterium | reverse complement strand
TGCATTATAGAATTTGATGCTGCGGCCGTTTTCTGACACCGAATGAATTGCGCGCTTTAAGGTATTCCCCTGCAAATTGGCCCTGAGCACATCCAGTGAAGCACCATCCAGGTCGCATAAATGCTCAATCTTAATGCCTGCATTTTTCAGGAGCAGGAGCGCCTGTTCACATTCGCGCCTCCGATCGTTATACGCGCTGTCGCGGAGCGAGTGCTTTACCCCGCTGTTTACCAGGATAAAGTGGACCTTGTTTGGATCGACCCCCACGTATTCAAATGATAAATCACGCGTATCGAGGATCATTGCAGCATTTTTTCTTCCGTTAATGACCGCAAACTGGTCCATAATTCCACAGGAGACCCCTGCGAATTCCTGTTCGACCCTTTGGCCCAATCTTGCAAGCCCCGGCGAATCAATCCGGATGCCGTCCATTGCGGAAACCGCGAAGAGCGTTATCACGGTAATTGCGGCGGAGCTTGATACACCTGCGCCGGAGGGTATCGAATTATCAAAACTCAAATCGTAGCCTTGCGTACCCTCAAGTTTTAGCAGGCTGATAGCCCCGTACGGATACAGCCAGACTTTTTCAACATCCGTACCAGGTCTAAAATCCCCCGGTTGGAAATCCTTCCGCGCGTTGAAAAGGAGATCATTGAACCGAATGAGGCCGAGATCATTTTTAGAGATCGCCACATGAATCCTTTTATCGATCGCGGCGGGGAATACGTGGCCCCCGTTGTAGTCTATATGTTCACCAATGAGATTGATTCTGCCCGGGCAGGAAAAACACCGGATGTCGGCTTTCCCGGGGAAAGATTTCCTATGCCGGGCCTTTAATTGAATGCAAGGATCCATCATGTCGTTAATCCTTGTCGGCAAATGTGGCCGGGCGGCCTTGAGTCAACGAGGACGCAATCAATGCGGATTTTGGAGACCCGACAGGAACTTTCGTCCCTGTTCGGTCAGACAAACCTTGACGGAATCCTGCCCGCCGGTTTCTTCATACAACAGGAGTCCGAAATACTTCATCCAGGTGAAAAAGTAGAAGTCGAGAAACGAGATCATATGCAGATCATTTATTCTGGAAAAACCGGTCAGGTCAAAAAAGGCGTTCGAGGCATCGTCAACGGTGAAGCTCCCGTGATGCTTCAACATGATATCGATAAGAATATATCGATCCTTTTTAAGATCTCGTGCGGCGCTTTCATTCGAAGGAAATATATCCTCCCATCGTACGCTGTTCCAGAACGAGGAAAAAACCAACATGAAAAGAGAAGTTCCTGAAAATATCCTGTCGGTGATACGAGCCTTCCCCCGTTCCGAAACAAGCACGCCGGACTGCCTGAGCATGATGAGAGCCTGTTTTAAATTGATTTCCAGTATCTCGGCGTCCGCGTGTTCCGGGACAATTTCCTTTTCCGTGAGTTCGCGGATGCAAAAGGTATAAAAATCTTTACTGAACCTGTAATCCCTGGTGCAGGAGATTGCAGATCCCTGGAATTTTTCAATAAGGAATGAACAAAGCTTGACCGCGAAGCATTCGTAGAATTTTTCCTCGGAAATGTACTCCTTCTCGAGCAATATCGTACGCGCAGAACCGCCCGTAGTAACGTGTTTCACGGGTTCGTATACGGTTTCGTAGCATCGCCGCATGACTTTTAGAAGAATCCTTTCCCTAATCGCGTTTCCGGAGTCCGCAAAAAGCATATCGATTTCCCTGAGAACCCGTTTCCTGGAATAATTATTGCTTACAGCCTTGTGCGCTAGTAAATTAATTTCCACTTCCCGCCGGCTTATCCTGGCCTGTGACGCACTTTTCATGTAAACGGGTTTCTCCTCGTTTATTCTGTTGGAAATGAATGGGAAGCAAATCGAATTTTAACGGCTATCCCGTCAATTATACTCAAATTAATTTTAAGTCAATTATATTTTGAGAAAATCCTCTGAAATTTAAAAAAATATCCTAAAGTCAATTAATTTCTTATCCACATTTCGTCAACACTGGCGGCTTTGTGCTCGCGCTAAACAATGATTTCAGTCAAGCTGTTCATAATATAAATATTAATATATTTCTGTTTTTGACAATTAATTGACTTCCACCTGCGTACTTCGACTTTGGATTTAATCTTTCCCCTCGTATTTAAGAAATAATCTTGAAATATTTCGCCTCTTATCCATATGAATCCATGTATCGTGAATTAATAACAGTTAATCACAAACAACTCACATGCTGCACACAATATTTAACAGAAACCGCGCCGCGAAACGTGAGATACTTCATAACTCTCACGCGATTATCGATTTTCTCTCAAATTCGCTCGGAGAGCGCACCCTGAGAAAATACGAGAACCTGGCCGCGGCTTCGACCTACATCGCGAACAGGTTCGCCCAGTTCGGCCATATACCGATCGAAGAAGGGTACAGGGTTGACGACAAGCGCGTTCACAACATAATCGCCGATATCCCGGGAAAGGATCCGTCCAGGGGACTTGTTCTTATCGGAGCCCATTACGATACGATCTCTGATACCCCGGGCGCGGATGATAACGCCTCCGGCATCGCCGGGCTGCTGGAAGTATACCGGCTTCTCTCCGCCGGATCGTACGCACGCACGATCCGATTCATCGCGTTTACCCTCGAGGAACCTCCGCATTTCTCCGGGGATACCATGGGGAGCATGGTGAGTGCGAAAAATTCCCGCGACCGCGGAGACCGGATCGATCTTATGATCTGCCTGGAAATGCTCGGTTTTGGGGGAAAACACGTTGAGCAGCATGTCCCTTTCCGGGATATGGCCCGCAAAACCCCAAAGCGCGGAGATTTCCTGGCCGTGGTTTCGCTCCCCTCTTCCTCTGCATACACGTTTTTGTGGAAAAAACTTTATAACGGCCGGGCGCGCCGTGAGATTATCGACATGGTAGGTCCTTCTTCAATCCCAGGAATCAGCCATTCCGACCATTACAGCTATGTAAAACAGGGTTACCCGGCAATAATGCTCACGGACACCGCTTTTTATCGAAATATGAACTACCATACCGAACTCGATACCATGAAGACCATTAACTTCCAATTTCTAACCGAGAATATCTGGAATATACACCTTACGCTGGCCTCGCTGGCGAACCTGGAGACACTGGTTTCCGCATCAGATTCAGGGCTCAATCGTTGAGGGGGCCGAAACTGTAGGAAATGGCGATAACAGGAGAATGATACGCGGCTTGCAAATCTGGTTACATGAAGTTCTCGAATCGTTCTTTTTTTGCTTTGCAGACGGGACAGACCTCGGGCGGCTCCTCCCTTGCACACAGGTAGCCACATACCGTGCATCTCCAAACCGGATATGCCAGGCTCTGCGTGTCGGATACCTTCGCCATTTTCTCCGCTTTCGCGAGCCTTTCCTCATCCGGGAGGCGTCGCTCAGGTATGGGATGAACCGTTACTTCTCCAGCAAGGACCCTTAAAGAAACGTACAGACCGCAATAGCATGCATCAAATTCGCCAAGATCCGCGTCCCTGTAATCGCACGGGCAAATAATGTCCAGGTCGTTTTTTTTCGATCCCGAGGCGAGCCTGCATGGGCACGCCCAGTAGCCGTATCGGTTTTCATTGATTAAAAGCCCGATAATGAGCTCCCGTGTGAAGTCAGCATCGGGATTCAGATGATATCCGCCCGATTCCGCGTCCTTATTAAGCGCCCGATAATTTCTTTCTACGTCCGTTGCGGGAATTTCCATGGCAGCTCACCCGAGTTCCTTGAGAATCTTACCCTCGTCGAATCCTACGACACACCTCTCTCCGTCGAAAATGAGCGTAGGAAAAGAACAAAGGGGATTCCATTTTTTAATGTCTTCCTTGATCTTGGAATTTTCTTCGGATTCAAGGAGGTCGACATAAATGTAAAAATACTCAACCCCCCTTTCATCAAGAAGGTTTCTCGCCTTCTTGCACCACACGCACGTGCTTATCGCGTAAAGCTCGATTCTTCCTTTATCCTTCCCTTCGACACGGGTGAAATTTGCCATATCCGGTTTCTCCTTGCCCTGTAAAAATATCTTTTGCGATTGCCGATGTCAAATAGTAATAACGCAGTGGGTTTTTATTTAATAATGTCAGCAGGGGAAATAGTGGTTGAACGTCAGGGGTATATCGAATAAGCAGTAATGGTCGAGCGGCATAATTGTAAACGGAGCCCCGTCAATGAAGAGAATACCGCCTATCCTTCTGATCCTTGCGAGCATAGGCGTATTGCATATCGCCGCCTTCTCTCAGGTATTGTCCGGCATTCCCGAATCGATGCAGAATCCTCCCGGAATAGAGTGGAAGAAAATTGAAACGGAACATTTCCAAATCCTTTTCCCCGCAGAAATCGAGAAGGACGCACAAAGGGTCGCCAACACGCTTGAACACCTAAGGAATTTCAATTATAAAACCCTTCCTGCAAAATCGGGTAAGCTGACTGTCCTGCTCTTTAATAAATTCGCCGACTCCAACGGTATGGCGACGCTTGCACCGCGCCGATCGGAGTGGTACAATGTCCCCCCGCAGCATCCCTTCATAGGAACCAACGACTGGTACAACGTCCTGGGCGTTCACGAATACAGGCATATCATCCAATTCGACTTTATGAACAGGAATGTGAACACCTGTTTGTATTTTCTCGGCGGGGAACAGGGCCTGCTTATCGCGGAATTCGTTTCTGTCCCCCTGTGGTTTTTCGAAGGTGACGCCGTTGTCATGGAAACGGCGCTCAGCGACAGCGGTCGCGGAAGGGAGCCGTCGTTTGACGTGGAGCTTCGGGCTCAGCTCCTGAGCGGCATCCGTTATCCCTACTATAAGGCCATGTTCGGGTCTTACTTTGACTGGGATCCGCTTCAATCTCCCTATCTCATGGGATACTACATGGTTTCATACGCACGAAGGCACCATGGGGCCAATACGTGGAGCCGTGTTATCGACAAAACCACCTGCCTGCCGGTTCCCTTCTGGTTTCATTATTCCCTGTATGCCGACACGGATAACGGCGCGGTCGGAACCTACGAGGCCGCTATCGATGAAATTCAAAAATTATGGCGCAGTCAGGTAGAGGGGCTCACGCTGACCGGCGCGACAACGCTCACCACCGGGAGCGAATCGGCGTGGACCTATTATAATGCGCCCCAGTTCACCTCCACCGGGGATATCCTGGTTTTAAAGTATGGAATGGAAGACAGGTTCGAATTTGTTAAAATAGACCCTACGGGCAGGGAAATTCCAGTATTCAAGCCCGGAATGATCAGCCACCTAAATTCCTCGGTCGTGGGTGATTCCGTGGTATGGACGGAAAGTGTTCCCGACCTGCGCTGGGGGCAGCAGAGCTACTCGGTCATTAAGCGCTATAACGCCCGGACCGGGGCGCTACACACCTTCCGCTCACGATCAAATTTATACGCGCCCGCGCTTTCGTCGGACGAAAAAGAAATCGCCTGCGTCGAGTTCACCGAGCAGAACCTCTGCTCCCTGGTGGTCCTCGATGCCGCGACCGGCGAAGAGCGATCCCGCATCCCCAATCCCGGAAACCCGTTCATCATGACGCCGCAATGGACCCCCGGCGGAACAAGCCTGGTGTACACGAAGATCGACAGGAACAAGGGAAAAGCGCTCATGCTGTACGATATCGGCACCGCAAAAGAAGCTGATATTATCACTTACGCGCATCTTGACGCCCAGACGCCCGTATCGGACGGCAAATACATATATTATGGCTCTCCCTTCTCGGGGATCGACAACATATACGCCGTCGAAATCGCCACCCGCCGGGTGTGGCAGGTCACCAGCAGGAAGTTCGGCGCCTATAATCCCGCCCTGTCGCCCGATGGGAAAATACTGCTTTTCAATGATGTCACTGCGCGCGGATACATGGCTGCCCGCCAGGAGCTCGATCCCGCTGCGTGGATTCCCCTGGAAAAAGTCGAAAAGCGCAGTGTCGATTATTTTGCTCCGCTGATACGGCAGGAAGCCGGCTCGTCCATTTTAAAGGACATTCCGAACCAGGAATTCCCGGTGCGCGACTATGGCGGTCCCGATGCGCTTTTCACCCTGCACAGCTGGAATCCTATGCCCGGCCCAAACCCGAGCGATCTCACGCTGCTCGTTACCTCGACCAACATGCTCAATACGCTGCAATTGTCCGCCGGCTACATATATAACTACAATGAGCGCACCCACACCGGTCTCGCGCTCCTCAGCTACGCCGGCCTGTACCCGATCGTCGATATCGGAATTTTGTACGGAGACCGCACCTCGACCTATGACATCGAGTTCCCCGGCGGAAAAACAGAAACCAGGTATTATTCATGGAGGGAAGTTTCTCCCACCGCCTCGATCCGCGTGCCGCTCAACCTGACAAGGGACCGTTATATGACGCTCCTGGAATTGAAAACCGATATCGCGTATACCTTCATCTCGGACCTTGAGCTTCCCGAATCCCATAAGAATAATAACGGTACATTTGCGCCCCTTACCTATTCATTGAATTTTTCCAGGGGATACCAGTGGATTAAGGATATTTACCCGGTCCTCGGGCAGCAGGCTTCGGTATCGTATGCCCATACCCCGTTCGAGGGGGATTACCACGGCAGCCTGTTTTCCGCATGGGCCACCATGTTTTTTCCCGGTCTTTTTTCTCATCAAAGCCTGTATTTCCAGGGGGCCTATGAGCGCCAGCGGGAGCATAACTATAGATTTGAAAGCATGGTCCTCTTCTCCCGCGGGTATGAGTACGTCTTTTTCGACGATTTTTACCGGGTAAGCTCGAATTACACAATACCGTTGTATCTGACAAACCCCGGATTGCAGGCGCTTGCCGATTTGAAGCATATGTATCAGCACTACCTGGGAGGGCTGATATACATAAAAAGGATTTTTATCAATGCCTTTTATGATCATGGCACAGGCATGGGCAATAACCGGCAGCTCTTGTTCCGTTCAGCGGGGGCGGAACTCAATTTCGAAACCCATCTGCTCACCCTGCCCATCCCGTTGGTCATAGGCTATCGCCAGTCCTACCTGTTCGACCAGAAAAACAGCAAGAATCGCAATGAACAGACCAGGGAGATATTTTTCGCGATCCTGGCCGCTCGAATGTAAGAATGTAGTAAATATCTTTCAACCTGGATCGATTCTTCTTGTCTTTTATCGGTATGGAGCGTAAAAAATTATTGACAAAATGATGAGTGATCCTTATGTTGTGAGTGAGCACTCACTCGTTTTGTTTCGAGCTGCTTAAGAAAAAGCCTTTACTATCTGAATCCGTCATGGAGGAAACCATGTTAATCAAGCTGACGTACCTGATCTTCTCGTTCGTGTTTAAGACTTCGATCGTAAAATACTTTCATCGCAGGAATCTTCAGGCGCAAAACGCACCCCGGTAGAACCACGCGGGGATGTCCCTGATTTTCAGCGAACCGAGTATTTTCTTGACAACGGTGTAGTTATCACTCAGATGGAAAGGGCGGGTGCAGAGCCTGCCTTTTTCATGATACCTGTGAAGATTACGCTAGCAGAGGGCGCGCGCCTGCCGTCCTATCAGAGCCATGGGGCCTCCGGGGCCGATATTTTCGCGCTCATGGATGCGCCCCTGAGCATTCAGCCCGGATCAATAGCGCTCATTCCGACCGGGATGGTAATCGAACTGCCCGAGGGTTTCGAGGCGCAGATTCGTCCCAGGAGCGGACTCGCCTTGAAGCATGGCATCACCCTTCTCAACACCCCGGGCACCATTGATTCCGACTATCGCGGCGAAGTCAAAATTATAGTGGCCAATCTCGGCAAGGAGCCTTTTCTCGTGGAGAACGGGATGAGAATAGCCCAGATGGTGTTCGCGCGCGTATTCAGGGGCGATTTTGAGCTTTCGGGGGAACTTTCGGGCACAGAGCGCAATGACGGAGGATTCGGTCATACCGGTATATGAAACATAGCAGGGAACAAAAACTGACCATTATCCCGATAGGCGGCCTCGCGGCTATCGGAACCAATATGACGCTCTTCGAGTTCGGGGACGATATAATGGTAGTCGATTGCGGCATCATGTTTCCCAACGAGGAGATGCCCGGAATAGATTTCATCATCCCGGATTTTTCGTATGTGGTCAAGAACCGGTCCAGGGTGAAGGGGGTCATCATAACCCACGGACACGAGGACCACATAGGCGCCGTCCCCTACCTTATGCAGCAGATATCCGCGCCCATATACGGGACAAGGCTGACCCTGGGTCTCATCCAGAGCAGGCTCGAAGAAAAACCGCCGGCAGAGAAACCCGTCCTGATCGAAGTGGAACCCGGTTCACAGGTTCGGATCGGGGGATTCCTCGTGGACTTTCTAAGGGTTAATCATTCTATTATCGACGGAACGGCCCTCGCGATCTCGACCCCCGTGGGCGTCATTATTCACACGGGCGATTTCAAGATCGATTATTCCCCGGTTGACGGAAAGGTAACCGACATCTTTCGCTTTTCGGAATATGGAGAGAAAGGCGTGCTCCTTCTCATGTCCGACAGCACGAACGCCGAAAGGAAGGGGTACACCCGCTCCGAAAGCGTTCTCGCCTCAAAGCTGTTCGAAATATTCGCCGATGCGCGGGGAAGGATCATCGTCGCCACGTTCGCGTCCAATATCCATCGCATACAGCAGGTACTCGACGCGGCCCGAAAATACAACCGGAAGGTCGTCTTCTCCGGCACCACGATGATCAAGAATGTCGAGATCGCGAAAAACCTGGGCTACCTCACCTACAAAGACAATCTCGTGGTGGATATCAAGCAGGCGGGTTCAATCCCCCAGAAGCGCCTCGTGGTCATTTGCACCGGATCCCAGGGCGAGCCCATGTCGGCGCTCGCACGCATGTCCTCCGGAACGCACAAGAATATCATGGCAGGGGCCGGGGACACCGTGATAATAACCGCATCGGTCATTCCGGGGAACGAGCGCACGGTGTACACGGTGATAAATGCCCTCATGCGGATGGGGGCCGATGTTTTCTACGAACAGGACGAGGATATCCATGTCTCGGGTCACGCGTCGCAGGAAGAGCTGAAGCTCATGATTTCCCTCACGCGACCCAAGTTTTTTCTCCCCATCCACGGCGAATACCGCCACCTCCGCGCGCATGCCCGGCTTGCCGAATCCATCGGAATCCCTACTTCCCGCATCCTTATCGCCGAAAACGGCGACGTACTCTCTCTTACGGGTAAAAGCTTCGAAAAATCGGGCAAGATCGAGCTCTCCCAGGTCTTCGTCGATGGAAACGAAATTGAGGACATCTCGAGCGCAATCATCACGGATCGCAAATCGATGTCCCACGAGGGCATCGTGGTGGTAACTGCCGTCGTATCGGAAGGTATGCTCGTACGAAGACCCGAGGTGCTCGCACGGGGGTTCATCACCGGTCGCACCACGCGCATCGTCGACATGATCAGGGCCGATGCGGAGGAACAGGCGCACAAGCTTCTTGAAGACGGCACCCCCGCCCGGGAAATTGCCATAATCTTGAAGAAAAACCTCAAGAACCATGTATATCGCCTCACCCGCAGGAATCCGCTCATCGAGGTACTGGTCCTCGAAGTTTAAGGCAGTATCGGATCCTTACGAAGCCGCCGTCCCGGAAACAGGGCCCGGCCCGCCGGGAGATCCGCCTTCCTTTCAGCTAACCCAAAAGACCGGGGAATTCGTGAAGGCGCTCCTTGTGCAGGCCGGTAGTATCGGTCATATTGTCTGAATCCGTTATTATTCTCGTTTGCTCAAGGCGCCATATTTTTACCCTCTGGTGCCGGGTGCCGGCTTAATCCACTAAAAAATCGCCTTCGTTGAACCGAAAATCAGAGGAGACAGGGAAAAGTCACCAGCCCGGCGCGGCGTCTTCAGGGGAATGCCCGATTTTATTCCCGCGTGGAGATATTCCGCCATTCCGGTGAATGCCGCGGATGACGGGCCTACTCTCCGTCAGCCGCAGTCCTGTGCGGGACTGGATGAAATTTTAGTGCATCGAGCAAGGAGGCATTGGGTGTTAAGCGACCGGCGGTACCAGGAGATTGCGGGCGTTTTGATTATAGTGTTTACTATTATCCTGATGCTCACCCTCGCAAGCTTCAGCCTGAACGATATTGACCAGCTTCAGCAGAACAGGCCGGTCAAAAATCTCATTGGCCCGTTTGGCGCCTGGATGGCCAATTTCCTCCGCACGGCATTCGGGTACTCCGCGCTGGTTCTGTGCGGCATATTCGGACTTTCCGGATATTCCGTGCTCACAAGGGGAAACATATCGCAGGATATTGAGCGGATATTTTCCCTGTCCTTTCTCCTCCTGACATTATCCGTGCTCCTGTCGCTCGTATTTGCGAGCAGGATGCCCCAAGATGCGGGCGGGTTCGTAGGCTTGTACGTTCACACCTTTCTCGATCGCTGTATGGGAAGCGTCGGATCTTCTTTGGTGATCGTACTTCTCAATCTCATAGGGCTGATATTACTGGGGGCGTTATCGGTGACCCGGATCATTAACAGCTCTCATTTCAAGTCGGTACCCGCGTTCAAGAACCGGCTTGCGTCGCTCACCCGCGTATTTTCCAGGAACCATTCCGCCCCGTTGAATTCCATTAACGAGGATCTTGACGACGCGCACCAAAAAGCGAAAAAGCCCCCCTGGGTCACCAGGAAGCGCGTAAAGGTGTATAAAGGCAAAATCCAGGAGGACGAAAGCGGCAGGGGCAGGTTTGCGCTCAACCTCCTGGAATTTCGCAATTCGCTTTCGGCGGAAACTACCGAACCCACGGGCGCGCCGGTACCGGATGGGTTCCCTGCAGAAAGCGACGAAGGATGGAATTCCGCGTTGGATTCCCGGGAATACGCTCCCCCCGCGGAAATTACGGTCGATTACAACCCCGTTACGGAGATATTGTCCGCGCCCGAAGAGGAAAATGCCCGTCCCGACGGCTTCGAGGAAGGCGATGTGCAGATAATAAAAAAAGGCCGCTTCACCATCTCCGATAACGAGGAAGAATTGAGGGATGCTGTCCGCAGCGCCCAGGCGGACGAAATCCTTGCGGCGCGGACGGCGCCGGTCGCGGATTTTCCCATCACGGAGACGATGCCGTCGCAGTCGGAAATTCAAAGCCCTGTTCGCAAGGGCGGCTCCCCGGGAGAGGTGCAGCAGACCTTCGACTTCGGGGGGATTGAAGCCGGCATGACACCGGAGGATAAGGTTTTCGAGGAAATCCCCATAAATCACGAGTATATAGTGCCCACCGCGTTTCTACAGTCATCCTCCGTGGTCGACGGGGACAGCTGGCGCGCCGAAATCATTAAAAATTCAGAATTACTGGTAACCACGCTTCGCGACTTCGGGATCGAGTCCAGGGTGATCAATGTAAACCGGGGCCCGGTTATCACCCTTTACGAGATGCAGATCGCGCCCGGCATCAAGGTCAACCGGATCGTGAGCTTATCGGACGATATCGCCATGGCGCTTGCCGGTTCGCGGGTGCGTATCGTCGCTCCCATCCCGGGAAAATCCGCAATCGGGGTCGAGGTTCCCAACGGCCACCGGGAGATGGTGTCATTGGGCGATGTCCTGGGCTCGCGCGAGTTCCAGGGTTCAACCGGCCAGCTCAAGGTCGCACTGGGAAAGGACATCCTGGGGAAACCCGTTATGCTCGACTTAAAGAAGCTCCCGCACCTCCTCATCGCGGGGGCGACGGGATCGGGAAAATCCGTGTGCGTGAACTCCATTATCACAAGCCTTTTGTACTGCTACGATCCCAATTTTGTGCGCTTCATCATGGTCGACCCGAAGATGGTGGAGCTCCAGCTTTATAACGGTATACCGCACCTTCTCCATCCCGTGATCGTCGACGCCCAGGTGGCGCCCAAGGCATTAAAGTGGGCCATGTACGAGATGGAGCGGCGCTATCGCCTGCTTTCCCAGCTTAACACGCGGGACATCGATCGCTACAACCAGAAGGTGAAGGGATATGGAACCACATACGAACGGCTTCCCTACATCGTCATCATCATGGACGAGCTCGCCGATCTCATGATGGTGGCGTCCAAGGAGATCGAGGGCTGCATTACGAGGATCGCGCAGAAGTCCCGCGCGGTCGGAATCCACCTGGTGCTCGCCACGCAGCGTCCCTCGGTGGACGTCATCACCGGCGTGATCAAGGCCAATTTTCCGGCGCGCATCGCCTTCCAGGTGGCCCAGAAAACCGATTCCAGGACCATAATAGACCAGAATGGCGCCGAGAAGCTCCTTGGAAAAGGAGACATGCTGTATCAGTCCCCCATGAGCTCTTTTCCCATGCGCATCCAGGGTGCGTTCATTTCCGAGGACGAGATCCAAAGCATAGTCTCGCACCTGCGCTCAATGGGAAGTCCCAACTACATTGACATCGATGAAAGCATTTTTGAGGAAGAGTTATCGGACGAAGATGAAGGCGATGACGACGAGCTTTTCGTCGAGGCCCTGAAGATAGTCGAAGAAACGAAAAAAGCCTCCGCATCGTACCTGCAGCGGAGGCTTTCGATCGGCTACAATCGCGCGGCCCGCATCATCGAGCTCATGGAAGAGCGGGGCTACATAGGCTCCCAGCAGGGGAGCAAACCGCGAGAGGTGTTCGTGTAGGGTGGAACGCTACTCCGCCTTTGTCCAGGTTTCGGAGCGGCCTATGAACGAGAATCCGATATATCCCTTCACCATGAGAACGCCGGAACCTTCCATCCACATAATACACTTATACGTGTCGCCGGAATCGGGATCATAAATAAAACCGTTTTCCCACTTTTCGCCGTTAAAATCGAAATTCCAGAGCATTATCTTGCCCAGGATTTTATCATTGCGGCGCGCCGGATCCGGGTTCTTCGTGTCGAGGTCGTCCGGATTCGTCTTGAGCCAGCTTATCTTTCCACAGATTTTATCTTCGCATTTGAAAATGGTGATTTTGGCGTCCTTCTTCGCGGTAAACCAGGTTCCCAGCGCATCGTCCCCTCCGGCCTTGACCGCGTTGGGCAGCATGAAAAGCGAAAGTGACAGGACTGCTACAGACAGAATTCTAAACATCGTTGATCCTCCTTCAGGGATTATAAGCGCATACAACGCCGCCACCATATATCACCGACCTGTCCTGTTCAATGCGAAAATTTCGCATTATGCGCGATTTCATATTTATTTTGCGCTATTTTCACTCAGGCTGACCGGTCAGCTTTTCCGTGGAAGAGGAATTTGCCGCTCTTCATCGGAATATGGACGATCTTCAAGGGATTCTTTCCCGTCATGGGGGGCTTCAAAATCGACTTGACCCGAAAGACACGCCATTCACTATAAGGAGGATTGATGTCCATGATAAATACTCCACACCATACCTCATTTTAGGAGACCCTGTATGAAAACCCGCATTACCAAGCTTTTCGGGATCGAATATCCCATAATACTCTCCGGCATGAGCTGGATCAGCGTACCCAAACTCGTCGCCGCGGTTTCGAACGCCGGCGGACTGGGCATTCTCGCGACCGGCGTCATGAGCGTCGATGAAACCAGGGCCGCGGTGAAAGAGATCAGGTCGCTCACCAAGAAACCGTTTGCGGCGAACATTACCCTCTATTTCCCGGGGGCGGAGCGCAACGCGCAGATACTCATCGATGAAAAGGTGCCCGTCATCAACTACGCGCTTGGAAAAGGGGACTGGCTGGCAAAGAAGGTACACGCCTACGGGGGCAAGGTCGTCGCCACGGTAACCACCCATAAGCATGCGCTCGCGGCGGAGCGCGACGGCGCCGATGCGCTCATAGTGACGGGATACGAGGCGGCCGGTCACGGCGGCGACATCACCTCCATGGTCCTCATACCGAGCATTGCCGAATCCGTCAAAATTCCGGTAATCGCCGCGGGCGGCATCGGCGACGGGAGGGGACTTGCGGCGGCATTAGCGTTGGGCGCAGAGGGCGTTTCCATGGGCTCACGCTTCATGAACACCGTCGAGAGCCCGGTTCACGAGAACATGAAAAGACTCAGTATCGAAAAGACCATCTACGATACCGTGTATACTCCGAAGGTGGACGGTCTTCCGGCACGTTTCATGAAATCGAAAAAGGTCAAAAAAATAATGTCGCGCCCCCTCAACCTGCTTACCGCGGCTATCAATTCCCGCGAAATCGCCCAGGCTTTGGGATATCCGTGGATAAAGATAGCCCTTGCAATCCTCCTGCAGGGTTACGGACGGGCCAAGAAAATGGCGACCATGGCCAACGGGTTTAAGGCATTCAGGGTGGGTACGATGGAAGGCGACAATTCCCAGGGCGTGCTTCCCCTGGGGCAGGTTACCGGCCTGATTCACGACACGCCAAAGGTTGCCGATCTCGTCAAGAGAATCGTCAAGGAAGCGAAGGAAGCGCAAAAAGCCTTTAATGCTAAAATGAAGTAATGCCGCGGCTCGAGTTGGCAGGGGGTTCGTAGAGACGTCCCGCCGGGACGTCTCTACGAACCCCCTGCCAACCTGGCCCTTTGCTTTAATCACATTTTTTTCTTGACCGAAAACATAACGTTGTTATGTTGTGTCTATACGGTACTTCTCATGAGAAAAAACAACCGTGAACGGATTCTGGATACTGCGCGTTCCCTACTGCCGCGCTACGGGTATAGCGGTATCTCGATCAGGGCCATCGCCGCCCGTGCGCGGCTTACCACGGGTGCGATATACTTTCATTTCGCCAGCAAGCGCGATATTTACAAAACCATCTGCTACGAGGCAATCGATCTCCTCCTCACCAGGTTTAGGGAGGGTATCGCCGGCAGAAGCACCCCCAACCAGAAGCTCATCTCGATATACGACTCCTACATCGAATTCTTTCACCGGCACAGGGATTACTACAACATCCTCATGGAGTACAAGGCCCATTACGGGTCCCAAGAATCCGGCTCCGATGAAATCGCCCGAAAATTTACCGAGCTCACCAGGGTTACAGAGGAGACGATTTCGCTGGGAATAAGCGAGAATAGAATACGCGCCATCGATCCGCTCATGCTCTCGGTTTTCCTTGCAGCGGTCACCGAGGGCATGCTCCAGTACAAAAAGCTCGGTCTTCTCGACGCGCTTGATATCACGGATGAGCGATTCCGCGGCTTCATGGCCGAGATCGTGGATCGGGGAATACATATTTAATATGCATTGCCGGAATAATCGATTCCGGCGGATGCCTGATAATGCACCTTTTGGCGATCGCACATCGCTGTTATTTATTTCACTTTTTAAAGGAGAAGACAATGAACACGAAGATCACAAAGCTGTTCGGCATCAAGTACCCCATCATTCTTCCGGGAATGAGCTGGATCAGCACCCCGGAGCTCGTCGCGGCCGTCTGCAACGCGGGCGGACTGGGTATACTCGCAACCGGCCCCCTCAACCCGGAACAGACGCGCCAGTCGATCAAGCGAATCCGCGCGCTCACCAACAAGCCCTTTGGCGCGGGAGCCACCCTGCTCATGCCGGGGGCCCGGGAAAACGCCGAGGTGCTCCTCGAGGAAAAGGTGCCGGTTATCAACTTTTCGCTCGGCAAGGGCGACTGGATCACCAAGCGCGCCCATGCGTACGGGGGCAAGGTTATCGCGACGGTGGTCACCCTGAAGCACGCGCTCGCCGCGGAACGCGACGGCGCGGACGCGCTGCAGGTGACCGGTCACGAAGCGGCGGCGCATGGCGGCATGGTTACCTCGCTGGTCCTCGTTCCCACGATCGTGCGCGCGGTTAAAATTCCCGTGATAGCCACCGGCGGCTTTGGTGACGGATACGGGCTCGCGGCCGCACTCGCCCTGGGCGCCGATGGTATCGCAATGGGTACGCGCCTTTCGGTGACGAAGGAAAGCCCTGTGCATGAAATAACAAAGAAGGCAACGATAGAGCGGGGAATGGACGATACCATTTATTCTAATCGCTTTGATGGACTTTATTGCCGCGTTATGAAGACGCCCGCCGCAAAGTCGTCAATCCGCAGGGGCATGAGCCTTCCCCGTGCGTTCGTCGCGTCAATCTCCATCACCCGCCAGCTCAAGCTCCCCTGGTTCAAGCTCATGCTGGGTACGCTGGTCAAGGGGCCTAAGATGATGATCCAGCTTTCGCAGATGGCCACCGCGTTTGCCCAGATCCAAAAAGCGACCGAGGCGGGCGATCTCAAAAAGGGTGTGCATCTCATAGGTCAGGTCCAGGGCCTGGTATGCGATATGCCCCCGGTAAAAGAGCTCTTTGATCGCACCATCGCGGAGGCCAAGGACGCGCTTAAAAAAATGAATGCGATGCTTAAATAGCAGGACGCCAGACGAGGTTCGCAAAAAAAGGAGAGGACTATGTTTCCGTATCTTTTCAGCCCGATAACAATAAATAAATGCGAAATAAAAAACCGTATCGTCTACCCGTCGCTCGGATTGCTCTATTCCTACGACGGGAAGCTCAACGACCGATACGTGAATTACTTCCGTGAGCGCGCCCGGGGCGGCGCCGGCGTCGTGACCGTGGGTCCCGTCGGTGTCGACCTCGTGGGTATCGGGTCCGTCGCGATGTCGCTCGCCAATGACCGCGAAATACCTTCGTTTAAAAGCCTTGCGGCCGGCATAAAAAGCGAAGGGGCCCGCGCATGGGTCCAGTTGTACCATGCCGGCGCTTATGCATATTCATTCCTGATAAACAATGAGAAGCAGATAGCGCCATCGGCTGTTTATTCCAAGATGTCGAAAAGCACCCCGCGCGCAATGACCATCGAGGATATCAAGAAGCTGCAGGAAGACTTCACACTCGCCGCGCTCAGGGCCAAGGAGGCCGGGTTTGACGGCGTCGAGATTATCGCCTCCGCGGGGTATCTCATCACCCAGTTCCTTTCACCGCTCAAGAACCTGCGCACCGACGAATACGGGGGGAGCTTCGACAACAGGGTTCGGTTCGGGCGCGAGCTTGTCGAGCTCATGCGGTCCAGGCTCGGGAGCGATTACCCGCTTACGATCAGGATCGCGGGCAACGATTTCGTTCCCGGGAGCAACACCTCGGCTGAAACCGTAGAATTCGCAAAGGTGTACGAGCGTGCCGGGGTAGACGCGATCAGTGTGACGGGCGGCTGGCATGAGTCTCATGTTCCCCAGCTCCCCATGGAAGCCCCGCGCGGTGTTTTTTCCTACCTCGCGCTCAACATCAAGCGCGCGGTCAAGATTCCGGTGTACGCATCAAATCGCATTACCGATCCGGAACTTGCCGAAAAAACGATCCGGGACGGGCTTGCCGATCTGATCAACCTTGGGAGGGTGCTCATCGCCGACCCGGAATGGCCGGTCAAGGCGCGCGAAGGACGTGTCGACGAGATCCGGCCGTGCGTCGCGTGCAACCAGGGCTGTACCGACGAGCTTTTCAGCGGCAGGCCGGTCTTTTGCGTGGGCAATCCCCGCGCGGGATTCGAGGCGGAGAGGGTGATAAAAAAAGCATCCTCCCCGAAAAGAGTGATGGTTATCGGTGCGGGACCCGGGGGACTCGAAGCCGCCGTGACCGCGGCGCAGGCAGGGCATGATGTGTCCCTGTATGAGAAATCGGACGATATCGGCGGGCAGCTCTGGATAGCGGGGGCGCCGCCACACAAGCATGAGCTTCTTCAATTCATCCGGTATTATCGGACCATGCTGAAAAAGCTTGATGTTCCGATATTCTTGAATACCGAGGTGACCGCGGCGACCGTTTCCGAACGCAAGCCGGACCAGGTAATCGTGGCCGAGGGCGCCGAACCGATCCTTCCGAAAATCGAGGGGATCACGGAGCCGACATCCGTTTCCGCGTGGGAGGTTCTCAGGCGCGATCCCATGCTGGGACAGGACATAGCCGTGATCGGGGGCGGCGCGGTGGGAATCGAAACCGCGCTCTTCCTGGCAGCCAAGGGCACCCTGTCCCCCGAGGTGCTTCATTTCCTCATGGCGTTCGATGCGGAGTCGTCCGACAGGCTGCAGCAGTACATGTTCCATGGATCGAAGTCGGTCACCATTTTCGAGATGCTCCCCACAATAGGCAAGGACGTGGGACGCTCGACCCGGTGGATACTCGTCGATCGCATCAAGCGTTTCGGCGTCCGCGTGGTGACGGGCGCGAAGGTGCTCTCCATTTCCGGCGGAAAGGTTCGCTACGAAAAGGAAGGCCGCGAAGACGCACAACAGTTCGGATCGATCGTGCTCGCGTTCGGCTCGAGGTCCGTAAAAAGAACGACGGCAGAAATCGAGAAAACGGGCGTGCCCTTCAAGGCTATCGGGGACTGTGTGCGCCCTGCGAAGATCAACGACGCGATCCACGAGGGATTTCTCGCGGCGCTGTCCATTTAATAGAATACAATTTACAACTGGCGAAAAACAGGTAGAGATTGGCAAATCCAGGTAGAGACGCGATTAATCGCGTCTCTACCTGGATTAATCGCGTCTCTACCTGTTTTTCGTCACCGGACCTGCCTCTGTATATACGCGCTGTAATCCTTAATCGCGGGGCTGTAGTGCTCGTTCAGGAGATGCGACGAGATCACGAAATCCGCGGTGGACCTGTTGCACGCGGTGGGAATATTGTAGAGAACGGCGATGCGAAGCAGCGCCTTTATATCCACGTCATGCGGCTGGGGCTCCATGGGATCCCAGAAGAATATCATGATATCTATGCGCCCTTCCGCGATCATCGCGCCGATCTGCTGGTCCCCGCCGAGCGGCCCCGATTTCAGCTTGGTCACCTCGACGCCAGTGCCGTTCCCCAGGCCGCTGCCCGCGAGCCTGGGGTTTATCGCGTTTTCCACGAGCTTTCCGGTCGTCCCAGTACAGATGAGATTATGGCGCATCAATACCTCGAAATTCCATTCCACCCATTCTATAAGATCCTTTTTCATGTTGTCATGCGCCACGAGCGCTATGTTCTTGATCTTGTCCATTAGTCCTCTGCCTTTTATTACTTCTTTTTACGATATCAGGGGATCGTGTTCGATTCCCGTCCTTTGAAAATGCTCAAGTTTCATGATATTTCAAATGATTTTCATTAAATATTCATCTATTCCCGCCGATTCGGGCCAGAACGGCCACCCCGGACCTGAATCACTCGTCTCTGCATTTAGTACTTGCATTTTTGCATTAATTCTCCCGTTTTGTAAATCTGTCGATATCGTGTTATTTCAATTTACCTTATCAACCGATCGGTGAATTCATGCTCGGAGAAATATTCAGCTTTTCCCAACAATCGGTGCACTGGTTCGATATCGCGCTCATAATCGCATACCTCGTCGGAATAGCCCTTTACGGGCACATATTCAGTTCGCGCATACATTCTTCCCATGATTATTTTCTTGCGGGCAAGTCCCTTTCCTGGTGGGTAATCGGCATGTCGATTATCGGCACCAATATCGGCTCCAACGATTACGTGGGCGGGGCCGGAGGAGCGTACAAGATCGGCATCGCGCAGGCGAACTTCGAATGGATCGGGGCCATCCCGGCGATGATCATCGCGGCGTTCATCTTCATCCCGTTCTACTGGCGCGCGGGCGTATTCTCCATCCCCGAGTACCTGGGCAGGCGCTACAGCGATCCGGTCAGGGTGATCTCGGCGGTGATCCTGAGCGTATTTTCCGTACTCATCGTGGGCGTATTTTTATGGTCGACCGCGATCATGCTGGAAATGTATATCGGCTGGTCCATCTGGTTCAGCATACTCCTGACCGCGGGCGTGGTGGGATTTTACACGGTCTCCGGCGGGCTTGCGGCAGTTACCTACACCGACGCGGTCCAACTGGTCATCATGTTTATCGGCGCCATTGTCGTCGCGATTCTCGGGATACATGAGATCGGGGGCGTCGATATATTCGTGTCCGAAATTCAGACCAAATTCCCGGAACATGCCCTGGCGTTCCTGCCCTCCACCCATGAGGAATTCCCCTGGCCGGGGGTGCTTCTGGGACTTGCGATGGTGCTCTCCCCGGCATACTGGTGTACAAACCAGGCTATATTGCAGAGATGCCTTGGGGCCAGGTCGGAATGGGACGGCAAGGCCTCCATGATGATGGCTGCGTTCGCGAAAACGCTCGTCCCCCTTCTCATCGTGCTTCCCGGTTTTTTCGCCCTGCTCCTTTGCAAGGATAAGCTCGCCAACGCCGATCAGGCCCTTCCGTGGGTCGTAAAGAATCTTCTGCCTCCCGGCGTATCGGGACTCTTGTTCGTTTCTTTTATCGCGGCCCTTCAATCCTCGATTTCCTCCACGCTCAATTCCACCTCGGTGATGGTGACGCGCGATATAATGGGCGTTCTCTCGAAGCGGGACGATGACGCACTGGAACTCAGACTGGGACGCAGGATCACCATGATCGCGCTTGTCGCCGGAATTTTCTGCGCACCGCTGACCGGCGAGTTCAGGGGCATTTACGTATTCGTTCAGCAGTTGCTCTCATTCTTCCAGGGTCCGATATTCGCCCTGATTTTAATGGGTATTCTCTCGAAAAAGATTACCCCTCGCGCCGGGCTCTGGGCGCTGGTCCTGGGGGTCATTCTTGCGGCACTGCTTTTTTATCTCGACATGAACATGCTCTATATGGCTTTCTGGAGTTTCCTGTTCTCCATCATCGTGCTCGTCACGATCAGCAGGTATACCGTTCCCAAAGGCGACGAGGAGCTCCGGAATCTCACCTATTCCACCGCGGAGAAGGAGGCCTGAGATGCCCGACTGGATACACGGACTTCCCCTCTGGACTGCAAAAATCGGTGCGGGCATTTTTTTCTTGAGTATCCTGGTCATTGCCTGGATCATGCCCCTCGAGTTCGTATTTCACGGGGCTCCCGACCGCGCGCGCTGGAGAGACCTTCGGATCTGGGCGACGATACTGGTTGCTGTCCAGTGCATCCTGTATTATATTTTTTAGCCGATGCCATCACCATGCGAATAAAATGAAGACCAACAACGACACTATTTCTCCAGGGCGATTTCAAGCAGCGCTGCTCATAATCCTGTTAAGCTGGTGTTCCTCCGCATATTCCTCCGAGGGCTTCAATTTTTACGTCCAGAGCGCCATGCGGGCCGCGACCATCGAGGATAAAATCGCCAATCTTACGAAGGCGCTCGAATTGTGCGGCCCGGAGCACGGAAAAGCGCTCAAGGCGCGGATCCTTTACAACAGGGGATCCGCCTATGTTAAGAAAAAATTTTACCAGCAGGCATATGACGACTTCAGCCGCGCCCTCGAGCTCGAACCGGGTTTTGCAAAGGCCTACAACAACAGGGGCATCGTGGCGCAGATACTTACGAGTACCGATCATGCCATCAACGATTACTCGATCGCCATCTACTTGAAATACGACTTCTACGAAGCCTACTACAACAGGGGAATCGCCTATTCCGGGCAGGGGCTCTACCTGAGAGCGATCGACGATTATTCAAGGGCGATCGCGTTTAACCCGTCGTACGCAAATGCATATAACAACAGAGGGGTCGCCTATCTCAAGCTTCGGGAGAATGACCGCGCAATCTTCGATTTCAACAAGGCGATCGATCTCGATCCCCGCGACGCCGCCTTCTACAATAATCGCGGTGTAGCCCTTTCCCGAATATCCCAGTTCACAAGCGCGATCGACGATTTTTCAAAGGCAATCAGCCTCAATCCTGCCAACCACGTCCTGTATAGCAACAGGGGCGTCGCCTACCATCGCAACCATGAATACACGGCTGCCGCACGCGATTATTCGCAATCCCTGCGCATAAATCCGCAGGACGACGAGGCCTATCGCAACCGCCAGTTCGCACTTCAAAGCGCGAAAATTCCCTCCTCGCCACTCGAATCGATTCCCAAACCGAACCCGCTGTACCGCCAATACGCCGAGGCCTCCTACGTTCAAGGCACTGCTTATTTAGAGAAAGGATATTACGATCTCGCCATAATGGAATATAACCGGGCCCTTGCGGCGGACCCCGGATTCGAGAGCGCGTATTCCAAGCGCGCCATCGCCTATGCGGAAAAGGGAAACTTTACGAGCGCGATTGAGGATTACTCGTTTGCGCTGCGCATCAACACCGACAATGCGGATATATTCTACAACCGGGGAGTGGCATATTTTAACCAGAAGCTCTACGCGCAGGCCGCGGAGGATTTTTCATCCTCGGTGAAAATCAATCCGCGTCATGCCATGTCGTTCAATAACAGGGGAAGCGCGTATTTCAATACGGGAAGCGTCCAGAGGGCAATCGATGATTATTCCAGGGCGCTTTCGATCTGGCCCGATTATTCCATGGCATACAGCAACCGGGGTATAGCCCATTATTTTGCCGGGGAGTATACGAAAGCGCTCACCGACCTCTCCGAATCGATCCGCCTGGACCCGGGCGATTTCATCAGTTTTCACAACCGGGGCATCGTCCGGTACATTCGAGGCGAGTACAAGGAAGCCATGGATGACTTCAGCGCGTCACTCAAAGCGAATCCGGCATATTCATACAGCGCCGCGTGGAGGCTTCTTGTAGCAGCGGCAATCTCCAAGGCGGAGTACGAAAATACCGTCAAGATCACCGCACCCTGGTACTCGGCGCCTTCCCCTTACTGGGCCCATACCGTGGTACGCTACCTCCTGGGCAAGGTAACTGAAGCGGAGCTTGCGGCGATCGCGCAGAAGGGCGTCGACGCTGAAACTGTCGGGAAGCAGGTTTCCGAATCGAATTTCTATGTCGGGATGAACCGGTTACTGGTAGTGAAGGATTCCGCCCGCGGGAATGAGTATCTGAAAAAGTGCATTAATAAGGACCTGAATTTTTTCTATCCCAATGTGGTCGCATCGTACGAATTGACCCGCGACAAGGGCACCACACGCTGATCTCATCTCCCCGCATTGCGGTACACGACTTCGCCGTCGCAAATCGTCCACTCCACCGACCCGTATAGTTCCCTGTTGATGAAGGGGGTGTTCTTGCAGCGGGAGGCGATGAATTCCTCGTCGATTCGCACCTTTTTATCCGGGTCTATTACGACGATATCGGCGATCTTGCCGGCTTTCAATTCGCCCCGATCAATCTTTAAAATTCTCGCGGGATTGATAGTCAGCTTGCTGAACGCGTCCAGGTAGGAAAAACCGTTTTCCTTCACCAAAATGCTTATAATGAGAGGCACCGCGGTCTCGAGGCCGATTATGCCGAACGGGGCATACTCGAGTTCCTGCATTTTTTCGTTCATGAGATGCGGCGCGTGATCGGTGGCAATCACGTCGATAACGCCGCTTCGCAGTCCCTCGATCATTGCCTCACGGTCGGTTTTTGTGCGCAAAGGCGGGCTCATCTTGGCCATCGCAAGATGCTCCCTGATGGCGTCGTCCGTCAGGGAAAAATAATGCGGCGCGGTTTCGCAGGTGACCCTGACGCCCGCATCCTTGGCCCACTTGATGATCTGGATCGATCCGCCCGAGGAGACGTGGGCGACATGGAGCCTCCCCTTCGTCAGCCGCGCAAGCAGGACGTCGCGCGCGATCATGACCTCCTCGGCTTCCCGCGGAATCCCCTTGAGGCCGAGCAGCGTCGAATTGACGCCTTCGTTCATGATTCCCTCGTCGGAAAGGAGAATATCCTCCGAATGGGTGATTATCGGAACATCGAACATTCGAGCGTATTCAAGGGCGCGCCTCATGAGTACAGAGCTCATCACCGGCCTGCCGTCGTCCGAAAAGCCCACGGCGCCGCCCTTGACAAGCTCGCCCATTTCCGTGATCTCTTCGCCTTTCGATCCCTTGGAAATGCTCGCGATGGGGAATACGTTTATCGGACCCTTCTCCGCCTCGAGTATTATGAACCTGACCAGCGCCTGGTTATCGATCACCGGTGTCGTATTGGGCATCGTGCACACGGAGGTAAATCCCCCCTTCGCGGCGACTATCGATCCCCCGATGATGGTCTCCTCATCCTCGCCGCCCGGTTCGCGAAAATGCGCGTGCATGTCAATGAGACCGGGAAGCACAAGGCACCCCTTCGCATCGATTACTTCGCTTCCGGGGGGTGCGACGATGGACTTCGCGATCTCCGCGATACCGGCGCCGGCGATCCTCACGTCCATTTTGCCTTCAAAGCGCGATTCCGGGTCCAGGAGCGTGCCGTTTTTTATGACTAATTCCATTGGGTAATCCTATTCCATGTCCTCGAGCGGGGTGCCGCCTGCGAGCAAGTAAAAGATAGACATGCGTACCGCGATTCCGTTGGTGACCTGTTCGTTGATAATCGAATTCGGGCTGTCGGCTACGAGGTGGTCGATTTCGATTCCGCGGTTTATGGGCCCGGGGTGCATGACTATAAGATCACGTTTCCCGCGCTTCAGGCGCTCCGTCGTCAGCGCGAACTGCTGGTGGTATTCGCGGATCGAGGGAAAGAGCGAACCCTTCTGCCGCTCGCGCTGAAGCCTGAGCATGTTGATCACGTCAAGTTGCGGGATGATCTCATCCAGGTTATACGATATTTCCACATCATACGCCGAAAATTCGTCCGGCACCAGCGTGGGCGGGCCGCAGAGTATGACCCTTGCCCCCAGCCTCTTAAAAACCTCGATGTCCGAACGAGCGACCCTGGAATGCTTTATGTCGCCCACGATGCCGATCGTGAGGCCCTCGAGGCTCCCCCTCTTTTCCAGAATCGAATACGCGTCCAGTAGCGCCTGGGTGGGATGCGCATGGAATCCGTCACCCGCGTTGATGACCGAGGCCTGGATATTTTTAGATAAAAAATGCGGCGCCAGGGACGCCGCATGCCGTATTATGATATAATCGGCTTTCATGGCCTCCATCGTATGAACGGTATCGATAAGCGATTCCCCCTTCACGACGCTCGAGGCCGCTACCGTCACGTTGATAAGGTCCGCCGAAAGGCGCTTGGCCGCGAGCTCGAAGCTGATCCTCGTACGCGTCGAGGGCTCGTAGAAGAGCGTGCACACCGTTTTACCCCTAAGCACGGGAACGGTTTTTATCGAACGGGTGAACAGGTCTTTAAAGTATCGCGCCGATTTGCAAATGAGGGAAATTTCATCGGTGGTGAGCGACTGAATATCCAGCAGGTCTTTTTGTTTGAGCCCTTTCATCTTAAGCCTTAGCGTTATCCCAGGAAGTGCCACATTGTCAAATTAAATATTTCACCCGCAGATAATTTTCTTTGACACGGACCTGCCGGCGCAGGGATAGTGACCGCCTATACTAAAGAGTGAGCCTGAATAACCGTGAAACCATTCATAGCCTTTTTCGATCTCGACCACACCCTCCTGGATACCAGCAGCGGACGCCTCTTCATAAAGTATGCCTACCAGCAGGGCATGATCAGTCACGGGGAATTAATTTCGGGAATGCTTATCGCGGCAATTCACCGATTCGGCATGTTTAACACCTCCAACATCTTTCAGAAATGGGCTCAAAAATTCGCGGGGTGGCCGGAAACAAAAATGCGCGATTTTACTGAGCGCTTTTTCATTGAGCGCGTCGCCTCCCGTTTCAGGCCTCAGATTGTCGACGAAGTCAGATTTCATAAAGCCCGCGGTGCCCATACCGTTTTGCTGTCTGCTTCGACATCCTACATTTGCGAGCCCGCCCGCCGGCACCTCTCGATGGATGCGGTATTGTCCACAACACTCGAGGTGGAGAACGGCATATTCACCGGCAGGACCAGGGGCAGATATTGCTATGGTGCGGAAAAGCTCGTCCGCGCCGCGGCCTATTGCCGGTCCATGGACATAGCCCTTTCTGAATGCTACTACTATGGCGATTCCTTTGCCGATCTCCCCGTACTCGAAAAAATAGGATTCCCCGTGTGTGTACACCCGGATCGTGCGCTGAGAAGAATCGCCCTGCAGAGAGGCTGGCGGACAATACCCTGACCGGCAGCCTGGATGTGACACACCCCCGGTTCTTCATGCTGAAAGCGTGTTCCTGCAAATCCTTGCCGTATTCTGCCGCCACGTTTCCAGTCCCGCTATTATTCGTTTTTGTAAATAGTGCTAAAAATATTCAGGAATTTGCCGATATTGAAAGCGCTACGGTGTGACATAATCAAATTATGACCGCCGTTTCCGGACCTAACGCTAATTTCGGGGGACAAATCATGAAAAAAACCATAATGGTGATCGGGGGCGGGCTTCTACAGGTGCCGGCCATTCAGGCCGCCAAGAAAATGGGTTTCCAGGTGATTGTCACCGATTACAACGAGCACGCCATGGGAATGAAATATGCCGATATTCCCATAGTCATGAGCACCCGGGACGTCCAGGGTTCCGTCCGCGTGGCAAAATCTCAAAACGAAATCACGCCGATCAGCGGCGTGCTCACGGTAGGTACCGATGCATCCACGACCGTCGCCGCGGTCGCCAACACGCTCAATTTGCCCGGCATCAAGTTCGACAACGCGGAGGCGGCAACCAATAAGATAAAGATGCGCATGCGCTTTAAGACCCATAATGTTCCCTGCCCGAATTTTCTTCCCGTATGGTCGCTCGCGGACGCGAAGAGGGCCTGCCAGATACTGGGGTTCCCGCTGGTGATCAAACCCACGGACAACATGGGCGCGCGCGGGGTGAGCCGCATTGACAGCAAGGGCCAGATAGCGGATGCGTTTAAGCTTGCAAAAGCCGCTTCCCCGAGCGGCGAGCTTATAATCGAGGAATACATGGAAGGCGAAGAGCTCTCGATTGACGCGGTCGTATTCAATGATGAAATCACCTTTACCGGTATCGCCGACCGGATTATCGAATATCCTCCCTATTTCGTCGAAACCGGGCACACCATGCCTTCGCAGCTTTCCCGGGAGAAGCAGGAGGAAGCGTGCGAGGTCATGCGCAAGGGAATACGCGCCCTGGGAATTTCCATCGGATGCGCCAAGGGCGATATCAAGATTACGAAACACGGCGCCATGATCGGGGAATTGGCCGCTCGTCTTTCCGGTGGCTTCATGTCCGCCTACACCTATCCGCTTTCAAGCGGCGTAGATCTCATGAAAGCCGCAATCGAAGTCGCGGTCGGCCAGGAGCCGGGCAACCTTGAGCCTTTGCACGACAGGGTCGCGATAGAGAGGGCCCTCATCACGAAGCCGGGCATAGTCAGGAGGATTACGGGAATAGAAGATGCGAATAAAATTCCCGGGATTGCGGAAATTTTTATAAATGTCAAACCGGGCGATACCGTGATTGTTCCCCGATCGAACGTCGAAAAGGCGGGGCACATCATCGCCGTCGCGGATACCCTCGAATTGGCCGAAGAGGCGGTGCGAAGGGCGAAAGAAGTCATCGCCATTGAGGTCTTTGAGGAAGCCGAGCTCTCAATGGAGGCGATCCGTGTATCGGCGCGCGAGCGCTTTAAAAAAACCTGCTACGCGTGTAAAACCTGCGACGGGAAGGACTGCGCGAGCGGGGTGCCGGGCATGGGCGGTATCGGGACAGGGGCCTCTTTCAGAAGAAATACGGAATCCCTTCAAAATTTCAAGATTAACACCAGGCTTATTCACGATGTGACCGAGCCCGACACCTCGGCGGTGTTTTTCGGGAACCGGCTGTCGATGCCCATCATGGCCGCCCCGATCACGGGAATGGGAACGAACATGGGCAGCGCCATGGATGAGCTCGACTACAATATCGCGGTGGTAAACGGCTGCCTGAACGCGGGAACCGTCGCGTTCGTGGGAGACGGGGCGACGCCGGATAAATATAAGATCGGCCTGCAGGCCCTGTCGGACGCCAGGGGCATGGGTGTTCCGGTCTTCAAACCCCGGAGCGACAACAACGAGGTGCTCGCGCGGATCAGGGCCGCCGAGAGATCCGGCGCCCTGGCGGTGGGGATGGATATCGACGCGGTAGTCTTCAAGACCATGAAAATGAAAAACCAGTCCGTGGGTCCCAAAAGCCTGTCCGATCTGAGAGGGCTTATTTCATCGACGTCGCTTCCCTTCGTATTGAAGGGAATAATGACGGTTCGCGACGCCTCCCTGGCAGTCGAGGCCGGGGCGCACGCGATCATCGTTTCCAACCACGGGGGGCGCGTGCTCGACCAGATGGCCGGCTCCATGGACGTTCTCGAGGAGATCGTGCGCGAGGTGAAGGGAAATATCCGGATCATGATCGACGGCGGATTCAGGAATGGTGTGGATATACTCAAGGCGCTCGCCCTGGGGGCGGAATTCATCCTCATAGGCAGGCCGGTTGCGATTGCCGCGGTGGGAATGGGGGCGCGCGGCGTATCATATTATTTGAATACGATCAAGCAGGAACTCGAACAGGCGATGATCCTGACCGGCTGCACCGGGATCGCGGACATTACGCCCGACATCGTCCGCTGCCTGAACGTGAAAAGTTCGCTGCCGGTCTGATTACGGCATAAACGGCCTCAGCGAATCGGGTGGGCACGCTAGATATACCCGCCCTCCTTCAGGCTCAAATACGATGCTCCGCCGATTATTACATGGTCCAGCAGTTCAATGCCTATTATTTTTCCCGCGTCCCGAATCCTGATCGTGGTACTGATATCCTCTTTTGAAGGCACGAGCACCCCGGAGGGATGATTATGCGCGACGATTATCGATGCGGCCGCCTCGCGGATCGCGTCGCGAAAGATTTCACGCGGGTGGACCAGGGCCTCCGATATCGTTCCGATTGAAACGACGGAATTTTTAAGAAGCATGTTCTTGTTATTCAGGATGAGCACCCGGAATTCCTCGTGAAGGAGGCGCGCCATCTCGGGCTGGAGCATCTTCCATACCTTCACCGGCGTATCCACGACCGCGGGCATCCTGGTCTGAACCAGCATTCGTTTTCCCAGCTCGAAGGCGGCATGAATTCTTACGGATTTTGCGGGTCCGATACCGCCTGTTTCCGAGAGTTCGCGAAAACCCGCGGCGCTTAAACCCTGCAGGCCGTGGAATGTTCTCAGCAGTTCCTCGGAGACCTCCCGTACGTCGCGCAACCGCGTGCCTGTTGCCAGGATCGCAGATAACAACTCGGCATCGCTCAGTGCCGATATTTCGCCGCCGGACAGGCATTTCTGCACCGGCATCAAATGCCGTATTGAATGGATATCGTTCTTCATGGCATTCCTGTATACGATCGAGCGGTGCATTTATAGTAAAGGATATAATCCCGAAAAGCGGGAGAACTGGCCATAGTTGAAAAATTTTCTACCTGCTGCCTATAGTTATTGACCTATTCAAATATTTGTCTATTTATGTAATAAATATCTCAAAATTGGAGAGGAACATGCTCGAGTTAAAGGAACTTGGGGAAGGGATCTGTGTAGCAAAGATTACCACCAGCGAAGTGCTTACACTGGATGTGCCTGAGCTCAAGGAAAAGCTCCAGCAGGCGATCGTTAATAAGGGGATCAAGAAACTAGTGCTCGATCTGTCCGACGTCAAGATCATCACCAGCTCCGGCATCGGCATATTCCTGAATATCAATCAGAGCCTGAAGTCCCTGCTCAGGCTGGCTGCGCCGCAACAGGAAGTGGAGAAGGTACTGGAGCTCACCAAAGTATCGTCGGTAATTAAGGTATTCAGCACCGTTGACGCAGCGTTAAAAAGCTTTTAAAAGAAAAATTATTAACGATGTTGACTTCGCCGCGATAATTACTATTATTAATTTAAAGATTAAGTCGTAGGGTTTAACAGGCGTTGCCGTACGATTTAATGCACCGAGGGGTGCATCGATTAAGGTACAGTAGTGTACCCTCAGAGTCACCTTCTTAGAATAAGAAAGAGGAAAGAATTCAAAGTGATTCCTTCCTCTTTCTTTATATAATTCCCTGAAAATCAGCCGAAAAACGGATTAAATTCCTTTTCCTTTCCTATGGTCGTCTCGGGACCATGCCCCGAAAGCACCCTGGTATCGTCAGGCAGCGCGAAAAGCTTGTTTTCGATCGAGGCGATCAAGGCTTCATAACTCCCGCCGGGCAGGTCGGTTCTCCCGATCGAGAAATTGAAGAGCGTATCCCCGCTGAATACCGTATCGTCGATAACAAATGAAAGTGAGCCCGGGGAATGCCCGGGAGTTCTCAGCAAGGTGATGGTTATGCCGCCTATCTCGACCGCGCCCTCGCCGGGCAGCTCGACATCGATTACAACCGGTCCGGGATTTTTCACCCCGAACATCCTCGCCTGCTGGGGAAGCGTTTCAAGCAATTCGCTATCCCCGCGATTCATCCACAGGGGAACACCGAATCTAGCCTTTACTTCGTTGACTCCTGCGACATGGTCAATATGTCCATGCGTACATAGGATCGCTTGAAGCTGGATATTTTCCTTCTCTATCCTGGCAAGCAGCTCCTGAATCGAACTTCCGGGATCTATAATTATCCCGGATCGAGCGGACATATCATATAACAGGTAACTGTTCACCTGGAACGGACCATTCTCTAATGTAACAATATTCATCCCGAGTCCCCCGATTATTTATATCAAGGAAGGGTTTGATCTTGACGGCCTGTCAAACCGATTTTATTATGAGTTACGGAATATGGATGAGCGCGGGCTATTGCATGGAATCCAAACAAATATCACGAATTGACATCCGGGTCGCTCCAAAATCATCACAAAGCAAAATCGTGATCGAGGAATCGGCACGCATAAAAGTATTCGTCAATTCTCCCCCGGCGGACGGGAAAGCCAACGCTGAATGCATACGGCTTATGGCCCGCGCGCTTGACATCTCAAAATCACGTATCGAGATCGAGAAAGGCGCCTCGGCAAGAACGAAGAGAATCGCCATCACCGGGCTCACCACGGATGAAATATTGAAGAGACTCACGCATCATGTCGAATCTTCCAGATAAATCGAAAACCGGATTCACTCCCGTTCCCACTGGAGACGGCTCGTTGACGCTTCTCGCCCATGATTACGATGAAGCGATGCATTCACTTTCCGGGGCGTTCGAAGAATCCCTGCTCAAACATGTACGGCCCTCGGGTCTTCCTGGATTGCGGAAATCAAATCTGCGGGTGCTGGATATCGGATTCGGTCTCGGTTATAACTGCCTTGCGACGCTTTTCGAGCTTCTGCCCCTGGCTGACGGGCGAACCGTTGAAATAGTTTCTCTGGAAAAAGATCTATCGGCCATACCTTTCATGAAGTCACTGTGCTTCAATGATTCGCGGGACGAACTATATGCTTCGATAATCCTCGCCGCCGAGTACGGGTCAATTGCCTCCGAGCGCTTCTGCATCACCGTAATTCGGGGCGATGCCAGGCTTACGATCCAACATCTGCCGGAAAAACATTTCGACGCTGTTTTTCATGATGCATTCTCCCCCCCAAAAAATCCGGAAATGTGGAGCGTGGAATTTTTCAATGAAATTAGCCGTGTGATAAGCCCGACCGGAATTCTCACTACATACTCCAGCGCCAGGCATATCCGAAGGGCGCTGCTTGAATCCGGTTTTCGAATTGGAAGGGGGCCGTCTGTCGGGAAGAAGCGGGAGGGTACGCTCGCGTCCATCGCGGGAAATATTCCCCTGATCCCTGAATCGGATAGTGCGATGCTTAGGGAAAATCGTTCTGCCGCTCCTTATCGCGATTTCGGGTTGTGCAATTCAAGGAAAGAAATACTCGAAATGAAACAACGGGTTGCCGACGGACTCAGACCAGATCATCGAGCTCGCGGATGACACTGTCGGATTCTTCTTTGTCCTTCTCAGGGTTGCTTTTCGGCTTTTCATCGGCCGCCTCTCCCGGCTCGTCCTGCTGCGGAGACAATTGAGGATTTTGACCCTCTTTAAAATCAAGGGCGCCGGATAAATCTCCCTCAGGACCCAAACGGTACTGGAAAGCCTGAATATAACAAAAAGCGACCTTTATTGCCTCATAAACCTTTTGCCCGTTAACCTTTTTAGCCCCTTCAATTGCCTGTTCGAAAACCAGCTCGTCCTGTGGATTATCTATTATTTTCTGCGGTCCGTTCATATCTTCCATCAATCGTACGAATTCGATAGAGCATTTTTCCATGAAAGAGGATACACTTCCCCTCAGGTTCTTCCCGCTGTTGTTCCTTTTCTTTTCAAGTTCTTCTATCCGCTTCGAGTAATCGATATACTGTGCATTGCTCGCAGGGCGTTCAGTCCGTGTCCGCTCGTAAGTTTCCATGATCTCCGCGTAGTCTTTGAACAGGGACATGCAGGTCCGTAGATCTTTATAGAGATCCGAAAGCTGGACCCTGAAATCGATCTTGCCCTCTGGGGAAAACACGACGTTATACTTGATTTTATTTGTAGTGAGGATGAACGAATATTCTTCATCAAACTCTCTGAAAAGCAGGAAAATAATAAGAACCTTGTCGGTGCCGTGAATAACCTTGAAATGTTTTTCGACTTCAAATTTAGCCTGAAGATCTTTCAAATCAAGTCTTGACATCATTTTCAGCCCGATTTTTGTCTCTTCAGAAATCGCAGCCTCTTTGGCCTCGCCGGTGTTTTCGTCCTCTTCCTGTTCCTTTTTCGCCGCGGCGGCCTGTGCCAGTATGTGCTTCTTGCGTTTTCCGGGCTTGTCTTCCTCCGCAATTCCCAAGAAGCGCTCCATACCCGGATCCGCGAGAGGGATCACGGTACCCGCGTAATGGCACATAAGCCAGTACAGGGCGTTAAACAGCCTGTAATACACGAGTGCTACGCTGTTGTTGATCTTTTTCTTTTTTGTCGAATATTCGCCGGCTTTCTTCTTTTCCAACTTTGCCTGGGTATTTATGGCCTTTTCAAACGCATATATGATGAAATCACGATATGAATGCAGCACGTACAGTTTCTTAAACAGCGCCATAAACGAGGTCCGGAATTCGCTCACGGGCTGCGCCACGTCCGGGAATGAAACATGCGACTCTACGATTTGATTCATGAGGGTTCTGTCGAAAACGCCGGCAGCCATTTCGATAAGCTCTAAATAGATGGGATTGAACGAGTCGAGGTCGTCGGTTACCGCCCTGCCTATGCCGGGGTTTCTTTTAATAATGTCCAGATACAGCAGTTGAATTTCGATAAGCGAAGCCTTGTAATCGGAATTGACCCTTTCGAGAAAACCGGGCTTTATGGTCATGCCATAAAAATCGGTAACCCCCAGGAAGAACAGCTTGAGCCTGATTTTCAATCGAAACCATATCCCCTGGAAGAAACCTGGACCGGCGATCGCGGAGGCATTCCTGCTTGCGGGAGTTGCTTTGGGCTTACGTACTACAGGTGCCGGGCTTTGAACCCTTTCACGATGCGTTTCAACCTTGGCCTTGTACTGTTTCTGCTTTTCACGGTCAAAGTCGACCATCGATTTTTTCGCGGATTCATTAATTACCTTACCCCCGGCGTCGACAAATCTATTGAAGAGGTCCTTCTTTTCTTTGTCGTCGATGCCGGTGGCGCCAATGTTCTTGCGTGTCTTATCTATTTTTTCATGGATGCTCATGGCGGCGGTCAGGTTTGCTTCAATGATTGCGCTTACAGTGTATGTAAGCGCCGTTGATATTTCAAGAGATTAATTTTAAGCCCGTTCCCGAAAGATGCATTTTCCTTCCCTAAGCCTATGCTGCCTGGAGAAATACCCTCACTATGTCCAAATGAACCCGACTTGAAATTGTGCCTCATCCAGGCCGGCGAGCACTCCAAGTTGAATTATATTTGTCATTATTCACCATATCCCTGATAATCCCCGAAAAAGATACCAAGGAGTCCAAACGATGATTCACACCATAAACGTAAGAACCCCGCAAAAAGAAGTACTGCTTGAAATAACCGGGGAAATCCGGAAAATCGTGCAGGAGAGCGGCGTGAAAGACGGCTTTTGCTGTATCTATACTCCGCATACGACCGCTGCGATTACAATTAATGAAAACGCGGACTTTTCGGTATCGCGCGACATAATAAAAGGTCTTGCCTCGCTTGGACTCGAACGGATTTCCTTTGCGCACGGGGAAGGCAATTCGCCCGCGCATATCAAATCATCTCTCGTCGGGTGCTCCGAGACGGTGTTCATTGAAGCGGGAAAACTCATGCTTGGAACGTGGCAGGGCATATTTTTATGTGAATTTGACGGTCCAAGAAACAGGACCGTATTGGTTAAAATCATGTAATCGCGTGGCATTCGCGAGAAACCCCGCTCGCGCAGTCATTATTTTTTTTCTTTACAAAATGAGCTATATTGAATGAATAAAAAATTATAACTGATTACTTTGGAGAAAGGTGGCGGAAATGGACTATTTCAAGGGAACGAGCGAATACGTACTGTCCTCCGAGCTGCGTGATAACGTTAACGTTTCAATAGAGCTCGGTCGACCGCTGCTCGTGAAGGGCGAACCCGGCACCGGAAAAACCCTGCTTGCGCACTCCATAGCGAAGGGTCTCAAGAAGGAGCTTAAAATATGGAATATCAAATCGACCACCAAGGCCCGTGAAGGCCTCTATGTATACGATACCGTGCAGCGATTGAACGATGCGCGCTTCGGCGACAAGGATATAACCGATATCTCACACTACATCAAGCTTGGAAAACTCGGCGAAGCCTTCACGGCGAAGGAACAGGTCGTGCTCCTCGTGGACGAGATCGACAAGGCCGACATTGAATTCCCCAACGACCTGCTGAACGAGCTCGACGAAATGAGTTTCTATATCCCGGAAACCGGCGTCACCGTCAAACCGGAGCATCGGCCCATTATCATTATTACTTCAAACAGCGAGAAGGAGCTTCCGGACCCATTCCTGCGCAGGTGCATTTTCCACTACATCGAATTCCCGGAAGAAAAACTCATGGAAGAGATCATCTACGTTCACTTCCCCAAGATACAGGACGTCCTGCTTCGCGAATGCATGAAAAAATTTTACTGGATCCGCCAATTCGACATGCTTCGCAAGAAACCCTCCACCAGCGAGCTCATAGACTGGATCCAGGCGCTTATCGCGGGGGGACTTGCTCCGTCGAAGATTGAAAAAGAGCTCCCCTTCCTGGGAACCCTGCTGAAGAAGAAGGAAGACGTGGACCTGGTGGCGCAGTCGGGGACCTCACACTACGCGTACAATTCCAGCGCAAGGTCGAGGAATGTTTATTAATTTCTTTTTCATTCTCAAATCGTACGGCATTCCCGTGTCCCTGCATGAATGGATCACGCTTCACCACGCCCTGACGAAAAACCTGAATGATTGCAGTCTCACGCGCTTCTACCATATCGCCCGCTCCATACTTGTGAAAAACGAGATATATTTCGATAAATTCGATCTCGCCTTTCTCGACACCTTCAAGGATATCGAGACCACGGATGAGATGCTCGAAAAAATACTCGCGGGCCTGAAAAAGGTGAAAGAGCTTCATCTGACCGAGGAGGAGAAAAGAGCGATTGACGAATTGAATCTTGACGAGGTGCTGCGAAACTTCGAGGAACAGCTCAGGCAGGGCCACTACAAGGAGCACGTGGGGGGAAACAAGGCCATAGGCACCGGGGGCCGTTCGACTCAGGGTGCTTGGGGCTACAACCCCGCGGGTATAAGAATTGGCCAGGGCGAATCCCGTCACAAACGCGCCGTCCAGATTGCCGAAAAGCGCGTCTTTAAGAACTATTCAAGCACTATCACCCTGGATACCAGGCAAATGAAGGTTGCGCTTGCGCACCTGAGGGCCCTGTTGCCGATATCGCCCGAGGAAAAACTCAACCTCGAGGCGACCATCGAAACTACCAGCAAAAACGCGGGTGAGATCGAGCTTGTCTGGGAAAACAAGGAGAAGAAGGCGGCAAAGGTAATCCTCATGATGGACGTGGGCGGGTCGATGACGCCCTATGCCCAGCTCGTGGAACGGCTCTTCTCGGCGGCGTCGTCACAGATAAGCCGATTCAAGCATTATTACTTCCACAACTGTCCCTACCAGGATTTGTGGGTCGATATCGAAAGGCGCGATACCATTTCGGTTTCGGACTTGCTAAAAAGCGAGGACAATGACTATAAGCTTATCCTGGTAGGGGACGCCGAGATGGCGCCCTCCGAGCTCACCTGGAAAAACGGCGCCATCGATTACTGGTACCATAACGACACGGCGGGCATCGTGTGGCTACAGCGCATCCGGGACAAGTTCAAGGATTCCATCTGGCTGAATCCCCTCCCGCGAAGATCGTGGGATTATATTCAAACGACACGCATGATCAAGGAATTGTTTCCCATGTTCGAGCTGACCCTTGAGGGCATGGATGACGGAATAAAGCATCTTATGAAAGGCAGGAGTCTCACGCTGTCTTCAAAGCAACCAGGAATTGCACGATGACACAACTCAGCGATTATTCCAGCCCGGCGTATATCCGCAAACTCAAAGCCCGCAACAAGTTCAAGGCCATCGAGGAACTCGCACGGTCGTTCCAGGGATCAGCGGTGTGCGAAGACCTTGAAGAGCTCGTCGTCGCACTCATCGAGCGCGAGAAAATCATGAGCACCGGGATAGGGTTTGGAATCGCCATACCGCATGCAAAGATAGCGAGCGTGAACCAGGTCGCCTTCGCTATCGGCGTATCAAAGCAGGGAATCGATTTCGAGTCTATAGACGGCCATCCCGTTCACATCATCATACTTGTCGCCGCGGGCGAAAAACAGCACAAGGACTACCTCAAGCTTTTATCAAAAATAATGTCGGTATTAAAACAGGAGGGGGCCAGGAACAGGCTTATCGAATCCGCTTCTTCCGAAGATGTGCTCAGAATATTTGAAATCCCCGTCGATGCGTGATGAACGTTTACTGCCGGCGTCAGGCGAAAATATGAACTTAAAAAGCAGGCTGGGCAGAATTTTCCGATCCCGGTACCTGCAAACCGACATAACCCGATATATCTCGCACATCCTAATGTCCGTGCTCATTGGAATCATCGCGGGACTCGCCGCGGTGTTCTTTCATTCCCTGCTCGAGGGTATGAGGAAATTATTCGAGTTCATGAGCACCGGAAACGCTCTTTCATTGGGGGTCGACCTGATTTTCATATTCCCGGTCCTGGGGAGCGTGATCGTCGCCGCCATGACCCTCGCATTTCCCGCGATCTCCAGGGAAAAAGACGTACTAAGCGTTATCAAGGCCATTCTCCTGCGCAACGGGAACATTCCCCTGACCAACACCGTATTTCACTTTTTCGCACCCATCATCTCCATCGGTTCCGGGGCGCCGCTGGGACCGGAGGGCCCCGCCGCGAAGATGGGAAGCGGCCTGGGATCGTACGCCTCCCAGCTTTTGGGCCTGAAACCTGAGGACATGAGGATGTACGCCGCCGCCGGCGCCGGTGCGGCGATCGCCGCCGTTTTCAACGCGCCCATCGCGGGGGTATTCTTCGGGATCGAAGTCATCCTGATGAACGATTTGAAGAACCAGGCATTGAGCGCGCTCATCGTCTCCGCCGTCGTCGCCGATATCATCTCGCGCGCATTGCTGGGAAACCATCACGTATTTATTATACCTGCCTACAGCACCGGTGAAATTTTCGAGTACCCCTGGTTCATGGTTCTCGGCATTCTCTGCGGATTCCTCTCGATCCTGTTTTTCTGGCTTCGCGGGGTTTTCCGGCATTTCTTCACGGAGTTCCTGAAAATTACCAATCCATTCATTAAGCTGATCCCCGTATCAGTCATATTTGGTGTCGTGCTCATCTATTTTCATCAGCTCTACGGGATCGGCTATTCCGCGATCAACGACGTTCTCGGCCTCAGGTTCTCACTCGAACTGGTGCTCGTGCTTCTCATGTGCAAGATGGTATTCGTATGTCTTTTTCTTGAGGCGGGTTCTTACGGAGGAATATTCGCCCCTTCCCTCATGCTGGGGGTATTTCTGGGCTATTCATTTGCGGGTCTGATAAATCTGGTTTTCGGCACGACGCTGAACCCGATCACCTTCGCTCTCGTAGGCATGGGCGGGGTGCTTTCCGGAATCAACTCTATCCCGCTCACCGCGATCCTGCTCGTGTTCGAGGTGACCAACGACTACCGGTTTATTCTTCCGCTGATGCTCGTATCGATAATTGCGTATCTCGTGGTAGTTTATGTAAACCACGGTACCGTGTACAGTAACGAGCTCCTGCAAGACGGGATCGACATCACCAAAAAAGGGGAAATAAACCTCCTCGGCAAGATAAAGGTCAGCGAGCTCAAGAGAACAAGTTTCGATTCGCTCAATTTCAGGACACCGTTCCCGCGCGTCGTGGACCGCCTGATAAACTCGATATACGGGGACGTGTGCATAGTCAATGACCGCAACAGGCTGGTCGGGGTGATTTCCCTCAATGAAATCCGTCAGGTAATTGCATCCACGGACATGACCGACCTGCTGATCGCCGGCGACCTCGCGACGCGCGTCCCCATAGTAACGGACGGCGAGTCCGTATCCGTCGCGATTCAGAAACTGGAGGAATACCATCTCCAGACGATCCCCGTTGTTTCGTCCGCTTCGGACCCCGTGGTGACCGGAATTCTCACTCACCGGGATATACTTCAGGCGTATACCATGCTGCTGGAAAAGTGGGGGACAGGCCAGTACCTGGTAAATTATTCATCCGTAAAAAAGTGATCGCACCCCTTTTGGAAGCACTTTTGTTTTCCTCAAGCCTTCCCAATCCGCGGTAATATCGGCAATAACCTGGTCCCTCGTGCAGCGCACCACGTGCAGGGCATATTCGACCAGGTTTTGAGCGCATTGTTCCGCGTTCTTAACTGACGGATTGCGGCCGTTCTTTTCCATCCATACTGCCAGATCCGCATACAGTGAATACGGATCCGGATGCATTGTTTCCAGCATCGCACTTATGCGGGGAAATCGCATGTTGTTAAACAAATTATTAATGAGCCTGGAAATTGTTCTAAGCATATCGAGATCACCGCTTGATATCCAGGGGGTCGAGATTACTTCATAGGGAGGTTCCGGGTTGAACTTAATACCCAGTTTTTCACTTCGAAGACGTAATTCCGTTCCCGGCAGTACCTTGAGAAACCCAACCTGTATCTGCTGCGGACCAAGCCTGTAAATTTCGTTGAACGAGGCGCGGGCATTTTCAATCGTATCGCAGGGGAGCCCCATGATCAAATCCAGGTGGACACTGATTTTCGTCCGGGAGATGAGCTGGTGGATTGCGAAGCGAACCGTTTCCCAGTCCATTGCCCTCTTCACCGCGCGAAGGGAGCGGGAATTAATCGTCTGTACTCCCACCTCGAACTGGAACCTTCCCGCGGGAACCCGCGATAAGAGCTGCCAATCCTCCTCTTCGAGCACCTGCGGATGAATTTCGAAATGGAATTTCGTGGACGCATTTTTTTCAATCAGCCATTTCCAGATCGCCCTTGAGTGCGACACGCGCGCGTTAAAGCTCCGGTCTAGAAATTTCACGATCTTCGGTTCGTGTCTCAGGATGGATTCCAGTTCGCGACATACCTGTTCGGGATCTCGATACTCGACACGCATACTTTCCCGTGAGGACAGGCAATAAGTACATCGAAAAGGACAACCCCTGCTTGATTCATAATAGACGTATCGGTGCCCGAAATTCGCGAGGTCGAGATCAGTATAGGGAAAGGGAATGGATGAAAATATGGGGTTTGATACGCTGACAACCCTTTCGGGGAGCTCCCCGTTATTTTCCAGCAGACGCCTGAACCCGGCTTCACCCGCTCCCTGAATGATGTGCGTTACTTCGGGAAATTCATCGAGCCACTCCTCCGAATTATAACTCACCTCGGGACCGCCGAGCACGATTTTTGCCCTGGGGAACAGCCGCGCGAGTTGAGGCAGGATTTCCCGAATATAATGGGCATTCCATATATAGACGGAAATTCCGATAATCGCCGGGTTCCGAGACGCGATTTCATTCAACAACACCCCCGGTTGCATATTGATGCTGCATTCCTTAACAAATATTTCGTAGTCCAGGCCGTCGCAATAGCGCCGCAGGGAATACAGGGCCAGAGCCGAATGCGTGAATCTTGCATTGATCCCGAGAAGCAGAACCACGTGACCGGGCGCGTAAGCTGTATGCTTTTGATTATACAAGGGAATATATCACCTACTGGTCGTTGAAGGTACGGCCTATACCGGATTCACCATACCCATGCCTGTAATTGAAGGGAAGCTCGTTCTCCTCATGCCCACGTCGGACTTATTCTTTGAATTGAACATGCTGCTCGTCCACATATCACTCTTCCTGCTGGTGATTTCACTCATTATTACCGTGATGATCTTCAAGCTTACAAGGAGAATATTAAACCTACCGTCGATCAGATCAATGAAATCACGCAGTCGCTGGCCGCGAGCGCCGAGGAAATCGCCTCATCGGCCGAAGAGATCAATGCCCAGAC
This sequence comes from Spirochaetota bacterium, assembly GCA_004297825.1. Classification (NCBI taxonomy): domain Bacteria; kingdom Pseudomonadati; phylum Spirochaetota; species Spirochaetota bacterium. The sequence continues at coordinate 6,098 of SCSX01000087.1, read as the reverse complement.
GGAATCACTGAACGCCCATATCGAATTCTTCAAAGTAAAGTCTTGACCGCCGGGCCGGCTTAGGGTGAGATGTGGCGCTGGACCTTGGCGGAGATTTGAATGGGACTGATATTCAGAATTATCAAATTCGCGCTGCTCGCCGTCGCGGGGGTGCACGTGCTATTTTTCCTGGCGATACTCGGCCTTTCGCTGGTTTTTTCCAGGATAAACCCGCCGTCCTCAACGCTCATGCTGTATCGGCACCATATTGACAAGCATGAAATCAGGGAAGTTCTATATCAGCCGCTGGACAAAATAAAACCGTGGATTCCGCATCTCACAATTGCGTGCGAGGACGCGGGGTTTTATCAGCACCGCGGAATTGATGTCAATGCGCTCAAGAGGGCGTATGCGATGAACAAGGGCCTGGGGGGAAATTTCCTGGGGGGCAGTACCATCACGCAGCAGCTCGCAAGGACGCTTTTCCTGACGCCCCAAAAAAGTTATTTCAGGAAATACGCCGAAATCATCGCGGCGCTTACCATGGAACTCGCGATGCCCAAAAAGCGGATACTCGAACTATACCTGAATTACGTGGAACTTGGCCGGGGGGTATTCGGGCTTGGACAGGCGGCGCGGACCCATTACGGAAAACCCCTGGACAACCTTTCGCAGGACGAGGCCGTAAGGCTCATCACCATCCTGCCGAGCCCCGTCAAGTACTCGCCAAAAACATTTCACTCCTCCGGGATTCTCGAGGACCGCTACAGGTCGCTGCGGGAGAAAATCAGGTCCGATTAATCCGGTAACGTTCAGTGCAGGTGGCAGGCGACACGCGCGTCACCAACGTTCCTAAGATACGGATACACCTCCCTGCACACGGGCATCACGAACGGACACCGCGGATGAAAATGACAGCCCGAAGGCGGGTTCTCGGGTGACGGTATTTCTCCCTTGAGGGCGGAAAAGCCGTGCTTCACCGGCTTTTTCTCGGGGATCGATTTCAACAGGCATTGCGTGTAGGGATGCAGCGGTTCGGCATAGAGACCCTGCTTCGAATTCTCCTCGACGATCCTTCCCAGGTACATGACGATAATCCTGTCGCTGATATGCTCCACGACGGCAAGATCGTGCGCGACGAACAGGTAGGTCAGCGAGAGCCTTTCCTTGAGGTCCGCGAGCAGGTTCAGTATCTGTCCCTGGATCGACACGTCCAGGGCCGATACCGGCTCGTCGAGCACCAGGAATTTCGGATTTAATGCGATCGCGCGCGCGATGCCGATCCGCTGTCGTTGACCGCCGCTGAACTCGTGCGGATATCGGTCGAAGTGATCTCCGTGCATCCCCGTCAGCTCAAGCAGATGCACCGTTCGGTCCCGGATTTCAGCCTTATTCAGGTTTGTATGCGTTCTAAGCGCCTCCGCGATGATCCTGCCGACGGTCATCCGGGGATTCAGTGCACCATAAGGGTCCTGGAACACGATCTGCATGTTTACCCTGAACTTTCTGAGCTCGTTCTTTCCGAGCGCGCCGACGTCGATCCCGTTCACGAGCACGCGCCCGCTGTCGGGTTCAAGCAGCCTGAGCATTGCCCGCGCGGCCGTTGATTTGCCGCTGCCGCTCTCGCCCACCATGCCGAGCGTCTTCCCCTGCGGGATCGAAAAACTGATGCCATCGACCGCTTTCACCCGTGCTGGTTTCTCAAAAAGCCCGCTTTTCCGGATGACAAAGCTTTTTTTCAGTGCGAATACGTGTACCATGAAACCTGCCTTGATCCAATTGGGCATCACTATCAATCCGCCCCATTCCAATTTCAATAAAATATTGCATCTTGAGAACAAATTTGAAAGGATACGGGGCACGGGTTCGAGCGGAATCGATGATGGCTTCAGAGGCGCCATCATCCTTTGGCTGTTATTTGGAGGGTTTTGCTCGCCCAGCGACGGGAAAGACAATCTTTCAAGAAGGAGAACCTCATGTCGGACTATATCGTTATCTTGTGTACGGTCCCCTCACTGCAGGTTGCGGAAAAAATTGCCCAGACGCTGGTTCCACGAAAGCTGGCGGCATGCGTGAACATCGTGAGCGGCCTGATTTCCGTGTATTGGTGGAAAGGGGAAATCTGCCGGGAGCAGGAGTGCCTCCTGATCATCAAGTCCAGGAGAGCACTGTTCCCCGGCCTGAAAGAGGCGATTCTTTCCGAACACCCCTACGAAGTCCCGGAGATTGTCACGATGCCCATAGAGGAAGGCCATCAGCCATACCTGGACTGGATTGAAGCATCCACGATCCCTTCGCCTCAGGAATGAGCCGCAATTTGCCTGACCGCACCGACCGCCTGCGTTATTTCCTCGCGGCTGGTGAAAATTCCGGGACTGAAACGAATAGTGCCGTTCGGGAACGTCCCAAGCGATTTATGCGCCAGGGGGCTGCAGTGGAGGCCAACCCTGCACAGCACATTGAACCGTTCGTCCAGCTCCAAACCGACTTCACCCATCCCCAGCCCCTCGATAATGAAAGAACACGTGCTAAGGTGACTCTTACCGCCCGGGCCGAAAAAAACGGTGACCCCATCGATAGAGGCCAACCCCTCGCGAAGAAGGGCGCCCGCCGCCATTTCCCTTGTAAGGATTTCCTCCAGGCCTGCTTCAAAAATATAATCCAGTCCGGCCGACAATCCCGCGATGCCCACCGTGTTGGGTGTGCCGCTCTCGCACATATCGGGAAGAAAATCGGGCTGATACTCCATCTCTGACAGGCTGCCGGTTCCCCCGGTTATCTGAGGCTTTATCCTGTGATGATCGAATCCGGTGCCAAGAACAAGGCCACCCGTGCCCTGCGGGCCCAGGAGGCCCTTATGCCCGGTAAAAGCCAGCATATCGATACAATCCCTGTCGAGGTCGATATCGATGATCCCCGCGGTCTGAGCCGCATCAACAAGCACGCAGAGACCCAGTTCTCGCGCAATTTTGCCGAACCCCGCAATCCCCTGGACCGCGCCGTTCACGTTGGACCCGTGATTGATGATCAACATGACGGTGTTTTTCCTTACGGCATTGCGCAGGTCATCCGCGTCGCACACACCATTGGGCGGCGTTGGGAGAATTGAGTATAAAACACCCCTCCCCCTTAAATCGTTCAACGTGCGCATTACGGAATTATGCTCCATGCCGGTTGTCAGGACATGATCTCCCTCCCGTAAAATGCCCCTCATCGCGAGATTCAGGGCGGCCGTAGCGTTCATCGTGAAGATGACCCGTGAAGGATCACTTCCCTTGAATAATCTCGCAAGTTTTTCCCGTGTATCGAATAGTATCCGCGCTGCATCGACGGAGAGCCGATGCCCCGACCTTCCCGGGTTTGCGCCTATATCCGTCATGTAGCCGGCCATGGCCGGCTGGACCCCCGGCGGCTTCGGCCATGAGGTTGCCGCGTTATCCAGGTAAATCATAATCCTTCTGCGCTGAAGATTTGACTAGCGTCCCCGCATGTCTTTTCAAGGCTGATCGTATACTCGTCATGGCTGGTTTCCACCACCGTGCGCCATCCCTGGCCGGCTGCCAGCCTGATAATATTGTCCCGTGCGGTGGGAGAGTCCACCAGCACCGTAAAATTGCCGTGCGAAAGCGAGAGCATTTTCTTCCGGGTTTCAAATACCGGTTGCGGGCAAGAAAGCCCTCTGGCATCAATCATATCACCCATGATGTCCCCCCTCTATATCTTTTGACGCATAAAAAAACCCGTTCCAAGACAAAACACCAGCCCGACAATCACCGCCGCCGGCCCCCATAAACCTGTACCCGCGGCAGAGCTTGCAATCGCGAAATTGTGCGCGAAACCGGCTCCCGAGATCATTCCAATTACAAAAACCGCCGAGTCCCCGTCGCCTTCCCCTGCCAGGAAAAGCTGCCTGCCGGGACACCCTCCCACAAGAGCATAGGCCAGTCCTGCAAGTCCCATACCAAGGAAATTCCAGATGTGTTCGGTATGGGCGATAGGCTGGCCGGTGAAACCCGGCTTGAACTGGTCGAGCATCAGGTTTGTACCGAACGCCGCCAGTACGAGCGCAAGTATCCCCCACATGAGATGCATATCCTTTATCAGAATCACATCCCTTATGGCGCCCATCGTACAAAACCGGGACCGCTGGGCTAAGAATCCAATCGCCAGCGCCGCGCCGAATGAAATAATCAACGGTGCGTGCTGTGAACCCGGACCGGACAGGCTGAAGAAGGGTGCGAACTTCCCCTGTTCCTTGTATATCACGGATTCGGGGAGATACGAGACATACATATTCGCCAGCAGCAGAACAAGCAAACCGATCATAAGCACCGGGAAAACCCATCCGGCCATTGCGGGGGTCCGTCTGCTGGACCCGAGAGAAAATCCTTTTTTTATGAAAAACACCCCCGCCCAAACCCCGGCAAGCATCCCGGCCAATCCCGTGAGCGCATTGAAATCACCGCCTGCCAGTCTCAGGAATGCCCTCCATGGGCAGCCAAGGAATACCAGTGCTCCGGTCATTGCAAAGAATCCAAGCATGAACCGCATCAAGGGCGCCGATCCCGACCGGGCCCGAAATTCACCGAACATTACGGCTGCAATCGCGGCCCCGAGTACCAATCCAATTATTTCTGGGCGCAGATATTGAACGACCGCCGCCCGGTGAAAACCGAGCGCCCCGGCGATATCACGCTCCATGCAGGCGACGCAAATTCCCATATTCGGCGGGTTTCCAAAATTCTGAAGCAGCGGGGCGATCACACCGATAAAAGCCCCGGTCAGTAGTATGCCTTTAACCGAGCCGAGAAATTCACTTATCCATTTCATTACGATTACCCAATATCAAGGTTTTTCCATCCAATGCCTTCGCGGGGGACATTAGAAATTATCAACCGGCAAAGACAATCATAAAATAGATAGCATGTATTCTAATTGTGAATTATTGTACTGGTTCGCATCCCCCGTATATTTTAATTGACAGATACGCCGACAAGCTTAATACTTTGCGCATCACTATTTCAGGAGCGATCGATGAAAAAAGCATTGTTCTTGCTGGTGCTGACGGCTTTTATCGGGACCCCGGCGATTTTCGCGAATACCGCGATAAACAAGCAGCATTCGGGATTGGCTAAAGACGGCACCAAGATCAACTGCGCATACTGCCATACAACCGCAGGACTTGAGAAGAAAGCGGGAAACAAGGCGCAAATGAATACTAATGCGTTCTGTCTCGGAAGCGGATGCCATCCCCGGTAAAGGTAGTACCGGATGAACGGAAGCGAAAAGCATGCCTTGATAAAGCATGCTTTTTTATTCCTTCGAAATATCGATAAGAAGCCGAATAATGCCATCTATAATCACTCATTTCAAGCTCATCGCCGAATCAAGGCTTCATCTGCAGAAAAAAAAGGAAATTTCTCCGTTCACCCGCACGCTCGAATCCCTGTTTTGCGAACCTGAATTCCTGGGTGCCGCATTTCTCGGGGCCATCGGGCCCGACATATATGATTATCTTTCCCTCGTAAGCGATCGCGACCACCTGGGAACCCCCCGTTCAGCGTTCCTGCATTCCCGTGGTTTATCAGCCTCGCTCATGTACCTGGCCGATCTCGCTCTCAAAGTCCCCACTTTTACCACCGAGTGGGCCGCAATGCAAAGGGCATATTTTTACGGCTACGTGTCCCATCTTATCACAGACCAGATATTTAATCCGTTCATGTTCTATCGGACCGGGTTCCCTCGGCCGGGATCATCAAGAACCGCGGCTTACTACCGGGAGCAACTATTACTGTTCGAATATAATCTGGATAATTACTTTCAGTATTATCATGATCAAAGTGAAAGTTATACGCTTGTTGCGGATTGCCTCGGCAAAACCTCCGTTAGGGATAGTTTTCACAAACTCAAGCCACCGCTCTACGCGCTGATTGCCGGGATGAATGCACTCCCTGCAACCAAGAACGGCCATCCGAGTTTCCCCTCATCCGGGGCCTTCAGCGGTATGCAAAAAATAATATTATCAGCGATGCTGCACCATCTCGTGCTGCTTATAGAAACGGTGCATAAATTCAAAACAACCAGGAGCCCTGTCCGTTCACGCGTTTTAAAGTCAGCGT
>SCSX01000086.1 GCA_004297825.1 Spirochaetota bacterium | reverse complement strand
GGTCGCCTCCACGGTCGCGCTCACCCACCACGAGAACTGGGACGGGACCGGGTATCCGGGCCGCATCGAGGTCGAAACGGGAAAACCCCTGGAATTCGACGGCAATGGCCGCGCCCGCGGGCTCAAGGAGGACGAAATCCCCCTTTACGGGAGAATCGTCGCCCTCGCCGACGTCTATGACGCGCTGTCCTCCCGCCGCGTCTACAAGAACGCCTGGGAGGAGGATTCGGTGATCGATGAGATAAAAAAGCTCAGGGGAACAAAGTTCGACCCCGAGCTTGTCGATATCTTTTTCGAGACACTGGACCTTCTCAGGTCCATCCGCCAGCGCTACCCCGATTCCGAATAATCGCCGCTAGACGAGGTTCTTCTTTATGAGCAGTTCGGCGATCTGCACCGCGTTGAGCGCCGCGCCCTTGCGGATGTTGTCAGATACCACCCACATGTTGATTCCGTTCGCGATCGATTCATCCTCGCGGATGCGTCCCACGAACACATCGTCCTTTCCCGTCGCGTCCGTCGCAAGCGGATACTCGTTCCGTGAAGGATCATCCACGACGGTGACACCGGGGAAGCCCCTTAGAAGCGCGCGCACTTCGTCCGGGGTAATCTTCTTCCCGGTTTCGATATTCACCGATTCCGAGTGCGCGTACAGGACGGGCACGCGCACGGTGGTCGCGGTGACGCGAATGGAATCGTCGCCCATGATCTTCTTGGTCTCGAGAACCATCTTCATTTCTTCCTTGGTATAACCGTTCGGAAGGAAGACGTCGATATGCGGGAGGGCGTTGAACGCGATCTGGTGCGCGTATACCTTTCGCTGGGATATGGGCTTTCCCTGGACGATGTCGCGCGTCTGGATATTGAGCTCCTCGATCGCCTTCAGGCCCGTACCCGATACCGACTGGTAGGTGCTCACCACGATGCGCGTAATGCGCGCGGCGTCGTGGATGGGTTTGAGCGCGACCACCATCTGTATGGTGGAGCAGTTCGGGTTGGCGATTATGCCCTTGTTCCAGTCTACGTCATTCGGGTTTACTTCCGGTACCACGAGCGGGACATCGGGCTCCATGCGCCATGCCGAGCTGTTATCCACGACCACGCATCCCGCCTGGGCGGCCTTGCGCGCAACCTGCTTGCTGATCGAGGCGCCGGCCGAGAAGAGGCCTATCTGGTATCCGTCGAAACAGCCGTCCGCCACCGCCTCGACCTTCACCGTGCGTCCGCCGAAATCTATCTCGTTCCCCACGGTCGTGTTTCCCAGGAATTTTATCTTGTCGATGGGGAACTTCCGCTCAAGGAGTATTTTCCGGAATTCGATTCCCACGGCGCCCGTCGCGCCCAGGACCACCACATTGTATTTTTTCATATTCGCCCTCCCGTAAATGCACGCGCAAAACGCGGAAACCTGGATTTAAACGAATTGCAATTAAACATTACAGACCGTATTGTCAAGACAATTTGCTTGCAATTTTCCGGTTTCAACCGTACGCTTGCGGGGATATCTTGCCTGTGAGCCGATGATGGGAAAAAAAATTCTCATAGTAGAAGATGAACCGATAATCGCCGAGGACCTGCGGCTCACGCTGGAGGGCATAGGCTACTCGGTTGTCGGAACGTTCTCCGGCGGCAGGGATGCCCTCCAGGCCGCAAGAACCCTCGCGCCCAGTGCCGTCATAATGGACATCGTACTAAAAAATGGCGATGACGGAATCGAATACACCCGTCAGATACAAAGGGAGTGCGACGTCCCCATCGTCTACCTTACGGCCCATATGGACAGGGGCACGTTCGATCGCGCCCAGGAAACCTATCCCTATGGCTACCTGGTCAAGCCGGTGGGAGCAAGCGAGCTGTTTTCTTCCATCGAGACGGCAATTCACCGTCACACGCTCGAAAAAAAACTGAAGGAGAGCGAGCATCGGTACCGCCTCCTTTCCGAGCTGGTGAGCGACGGCGCCAGCAGCGTCCGGATCGACCCCGACGGCTCGTTTCACCTGGAATGGTCCACCAATTATTTCCGGGAAAAACTCGGCTATGCGCGGGGCGAGCTCGCATCGATCGAATCCTGGGCCAGGGCGATACACCGGGACGATATGCCGCTATTCTTCCGTTCTATGGACCTTTTAAGACGCGGGGAGCCGGTATCCGGGGATTTCAGGGTCCTTGCAAAGTCCGGCGCGCTTCACTGGATACACGCGACCGTGTACCCGGAATGGGACGAATCCCAGCAGCGCCTGTGCCGCGTAATCACCGCGATCCAGGACGTCACGGAGCGTAAATCGGCCGAGGAGGCGCTCCGGAAAAACGAGGAGCGCCTACAGCTAATCGCGAACAACATGCAGGACATAATCTGCCAGGTAGACCGCGAGGGCATCATCGTCTACCTGAGTCCGTCCTTCCGGCAGCTTACGGGATTCGATCCGGACGAAAAACTGGGGACGCACATATTCGACGGAATTCATCCCGAGGACGTGGGAATCGTCATGGATGCGGTGAAAAAAGCGGCGGGCGACACCATGACGGGACGTGTCCGATATCGCTATCGGCACAGGGACGGCCATTACCTTCTTCTCGAAACGCACGGCAGGTTGCTCATGGGCGACGGAAACGAGATCATGAGCGCCGTGTTCGTCGCGCGCGACATCACGGAGCGCGCCGAGTCCTCAGCCCGGATCGATGAAAATGAAAACTTCTTCCGATCGCTGGCCGAAAATCTTCCCGGCATCGTATATCGCACGAGCCTTAACGACGGAAGCGAGACTTGTTTCTACAACGACATGCTCCGGCAAATCACGGGCTTCCCGCCGGAGGAATTGAACCCCGGCGGGCCATGCCGCATCGAATGCCGGATTCACCCGGAGGACCGCGAACGGGTTGCCTGTACCGTCCGCGAAGCCCTTCTTAACGGGACCGCATTCACCATCGAATACCGTTTCATGCACAAGGACGGCGGCGTCAGGCACTTTCTCGAACGCGGGAGGCCCGTGTGCGACGAACACGGCAGGTCCGAATGCATTGAAGGCATCATCCTCGACGTGACCGACTCGGTCAAATTACGCCCTCGCCTCGTCAGTGAGAATTGACGGGTTTACCGGCAAAAAAATCATTTACTTCCCCGGCGGCTCTACTACAAATCGCTTTCCACGTGCGGAGGAATCTCATGAAAAAGGCACTTATTATCGGCGCGACGGGGTTCGGGGGCCTGGGCCTCATCGAGATACTGCTGCGCCACCCGGGCATTCAAATCACGCAGATCGCGGCGCGCAAGGATGCCGGCGTCCCCATCAGCAGGGTTTTTCCGCACCTGCGGGGATATTTCGACATGGTGGTGGGCCGCCCCGAAGATATCGATTACAGCGGTGCCGATATCGCCTTTTTCTCGACGCCAGACCGCGCGGGAATGACGCTCATCCGGGAGTTTCGCGACAGGGGCATACCGGTAATAGATTACAGCGGGGATTTCAGGTTTAAAACGACCGACGAGTACGCGGTCTACGCAAAAAACAAGGGGATGGAAACCGGGCATCTCGCCGCCGATACGCTGGCCGATGCGGTATATGGTCTTCCGGAGATCTACGCGGACCGCATCCGCGGCGCGAAGCTCGTGGGGAATCCCGGCTGTTTCGCGATTTGCATGACGCTGGGCCTGCTGCCCGCCGTGGAGAAAAAGCTTATCGGCCCCGGTCCCGTGATTTGCGACGGGAAGACCGGCGTCTCCGGTGCCGGAAAGAACCCGGGCGAAAGCAACTTCTACCCGCAGCGCTATGAAAACGTGAACACCTACCGCGAGGGAAGGCACCAGCATCTCATCGAGGTCGAAAACGTTCTGAACGAAAGGGGGTCAGAGCCGGTAAAAATTCTTTTCGTTCCGCAGATAGTGCCCCTCAGTCGGGGGATACTTGTGACCTCCTACGCGCCTGCACCAGTTGGGTGCTCCACGAACGACGTCCTGGATATCTACCGGGCTTATTACGCGGACAAGCCTTTCGTCAAAGTGATCGACACCTCGCCCAATACGACCGATGTGCGCGGGTCGAACCTGTGCGTGATCCGTCCCATGGTGGACGAACGCACGGGTATGCTGTTCGTTACGAGCGTGATCGATAATCTCATGAAGGGGCAATCGGGAAACGCGGTGCAGAATGCGAACCTTATGCTGGGTTTCGATGAAACGGCGGGAATCGACCGGCTGCCCTTCTATCCGTGATCATCTCCCCCGGATCATGGGGACAAAGCGCACATAGGTCACGGTACGCTGGCTCACCGCGCCGTTCTGCTTCCTTATCGTAACGAGCTCCTGGTTGAAATCGCCTACCGGCGCCACCATTATGCCGCCGTCGCGCAGCTGATCCAGGAGGGTTTGCGGCACCGCGGGCGGACTTGCCGTGAGGATGATCACGTCGAACGGCGCCGCTTCGGGCCACCCCTGGTATCCGTCCCCCACGCGCGTCCGGATATTTTTATATCCCATCGCGGTAAGCCGTGATGCCGCGGCCTTTCCCAGGGGCTCCACGATCTCTATCGAGTAGACCGCGGCCGCGAGCGTGGAGAGGATCGCGGTCTGGTACCCGGAACCGGTGCCGATTTCCAGGACCTTCTCCTCCCCTTTGAGCTCACAGAGCTCGGTCATGAGCGCGACGATATAGGGCTGCGAAATCGTCTGGCCGTATCCAATCGGAAGCGGGTGATCCTCGTACGCGCTCGTGATATTCTCCTCCGGAACGAACCGGTGCCGGTCGATGGACCTCATGGCTTCAAGGACGCGCGTATCGGTCACCCCGCGCGCCTCGATCTGCTTTTTCACCATGATGTCTTTTAATCGATCCACGGTTGTTTCCCCCTTGGAACTGCACACCAGGCACGAGCCCGCACACGCGAGCATCAGCGCGACAACAATCTCCGTGGAATCATGTCTCCGGCCCCGCATGTCATGCTCCATGGTTTTTCTGAATTATAAGGTATGAACAACATTCATAATAATCAAACTAAAAAATCAATTATTGACATGGCGCGGTATTTTGCTCTTGACAGGTCCTTTTTTTCTTTACTAACTCTGGTTTTGCGTCCATAAGGATACAGACAAGTCAATCGGGAATTTTTATGCGCACTGTTATTACTGGAATCATCGCATCCCCCGGGATAAAAATCGGCAGGGTCTACCTGTATCGCGGCAACAACATTATCATTCCCAAGTACACCATTGGTGAAGACCAGGTCGAGGACGAGCTGAAGCGCTATCACGCTGCCCTCGAGAAAACGAAAAACGACATTCTCGATATCCAGGAACAGATATCGAAAACGCTTTCGAGGGACATGGTTGATATATTCTCCAGCCATCTCATGGTGCTTGAAGATCCCATCGTCGCGGAAAAGGTCATGCGGAGGATTCGCGAAGAGAAGCGCAACGCGGAATGGATCATCAACGACATTTCGCTCGATCTCATCAAGGGGCTCGGCTCCATCGAGGACGTTTATCTGCGCGAGCGCATAATCGATATTTCCGACATCAACAAGCGACTGGTGAACAATCTCCAGAAAACGACCACCGAATCGCTCAAGGATTTAAAGGAAGAGGTGATCGTCTTCGCGACGGATCTCACCCCCTCCGACACCGCGATGATGAACAAGCGCTACGTGCTCGCCTTCGTCACCGACAGCGGGGGCCGAACCTCGCACACGGCGATCATGGCGCGCGCCCTCGAGATACCCGCGATCGTGGGCACCCTCAACGGTACCGAGCTGGTGCTGGACGGCGACATGGTCATCGTCGATGCGATTCATGGAAAAGTCGTCGTCGATCCTACGCCCGACGAGATCGCCGAATACACCACCTACCAGGAGGACCTGGTACAACTCGAAGCCGAGCTCGCGAAGCTTACGCACCTCCCCTCGACCACGATCGACAACGAGGTCATTCACATCTACGGCAACATCGAGATACCCGAAGAAATGGAGATGCTGCGCCAGCACGGGGCCCAGGGAATAGGCCTGTTCAGGTCCGAGTTTCTATTCCTGGACAAAGCCCTTCCCGACGAAGAGCGCCAGTTCCAGGCGTACAAAAAGGTGCTCGAGTATTTCAAGCCGATGCCCGTCACCATACGCACGCTCGACGTGGGCGGTGACAAGATCTATGCGTATAACAAGCAGTCCCGCGAACGCAATCCGTTTCTTGGCTGCCGCGCGATCCGCTTCAGCCTGGAAAACGAATCGCTTTTCCGCACCCAGCTTCGCGCGATCCTGCGCGCGAGTGAATATGGCAACGCCAAGCTCATGTTTCCCATGATTTCCACCATCGAGGAGATCATCAAGGCGCGCGCAATAGTCCACGAAACCATGGATGAGCTCCGGCGGGAGAAGGTCCCCTTCAACCGGGAGATCCCGCTGGGCATGATGATAGAAGTGCCGTCCGCCGCGATCAACGCCGACAAGCTCGCGCATTACGCGGATTTCTTCTCGATCGGAACCAACGACCTGGTCCAGTACACCATCGCCGTGGACAGGATAAGCGAGAAAATCGCCTATCTCTACAATCCGCTGAATCTCGCCGTTCTAAGACTCTTGAAGAGCGTGGTCGAGATCGCCAACAGCACTGGTACCCCCATCTCGATTTGCGGGGAAATGGCGGGAGAGCCAAAGTACACGATGCTCCTGCTGGGCCTGGGACTGCGCAATTTTTCCATGGGCACCGCCTTCATGTACCAGATCAAGCGCATGGTGCGCTCGGTAAAGATCAGCGAATGCGAAAAGCTGGTCGAGGACCTCATGGACCTGGAAACCACGATCGATATCGAATCCCACCTTATCGGCTACCTGAATAAAAAGTTTCCCATGATGGTATTCTGACCCGGAATGAAGCTCTACCACGAACTGGCCGAATACTACTTCGCGATTGAAGAAGCGCATCGGAACATCCAGGCGGACCTTTCTCTCATCCGTACGATAACAGGCGCAAATCCCGATCCCACGATTCTCGACCTTGGATGCGGAACCGGCGAACACCTGGGGATGCTGGCGTCGCGCGGATTCCGCTGCACGGGAATCGATTCGAGCGAGGACATGCTTGCCATCGCCGGGAAGCGGAATCAGTCCCCCTCGATCTCCTTTCTCCGCCAGGATATGCTCTCGTTCGATTATTACGAGCAATTCGACATCGTTACATGCCTCTTTGGCTCGTTCGATTACCTGCTCGATGACGCAGATGTCGACAAGGTGCTGTGGAATACATGGCGGGCGCTCAAACCGGGCGGCGCGGCGCTTTTCGAGGTGTGGAACGCAAACCCGGTGCGCGAGATATCATCGAAGCCCATGTCCACGGTTTCGATGATACGCTACAAGGACAGGAACATCGAGCGCAGGAGGGGATTCGCGCTCCTGACCAGCGCCCCAAGGACCATTGTCGAGGTCCGCTACGTGTACCTGGTCGCCTGCGGGGACAGGAGCGATACGCTGCGCGACAAGCATGTCATGCGCGCATTTGATCGAAAGGAAATAGAACGTTTCGTCGCCGATAACGGGTTCGCACTCAAGGGAATGTATTCGAATTCTGCGCTCGATCCTTACAAGGACACCTCGAATAAAATCATAGTACATTTCGTGAAGGAATAAAACGAAACGCCCCGCGTTAGATGCGGGGCGTTTTCATAAAGACGATGCTTCCGTTACCGCTCAGGCATTAACGGGGCCGTTTGTGGGAAGCTCGCCGGTTCCGTGATCCCCGGCGCCCCTGTCCGCGTTATCCGCCATGGATTCGCCCAGCCTGTCCTGGAGCATCTTCGCTTTTTCCTGGTCTTTGAAGAACCCCCCCGGGTTTTCAAGCGCCAGGAAAAGAACCTCTTCCATGGTGCTTACCGGGTGGAATACCATCTGCTTGCGCACGTACTCCGGTATCTTTTCCAAATCCTTTTCGTTATCCTTGGGAATGACCACGTGATGAATGTCGGCACGGTGTGCGGCAAGAATTTTTTCCTTGAGTCCGCCAATCTGCAGAACCTTGCCGCGGAGCGTAATCTCCCCTGTCATGGCAACGTCGCATCGGACGGGTATGTTTGAAAGGAGGGACGCCATGACAACTCCCATGGTGATCCCCGCCGACGGCCCGTCCTTGGGAATCGCGCCCTCGGGCACGTGAAGGTGAAGGTCGAAACGCTTGATCGTCTCCTCGGCGATGTTGAAGTACTGCTGGTTGGCTTTGACATAGGTGAACGCGGCATGGGCGGATTCCTGCATGACTTCGCCGAGCTGGCCCGTGAGTATAAGGGCGCCCTTGCCCTTGATGAGTGAAGCCTCTATCTGGAGAATATCGCCGCCCACTTCCGTCCAGGCAAGACCGTTGGCGAGACCCACTTCGCTCTTTTGCTCCTTGGTGCCGTATTTGAATTTTTTGGCGCCCAGGTATTCCACGAGGTCGGATTCGGTGAGGATTTTCTTATAATCCTTGCCATGCCTCACCACGTCCCGTGCCACCTTGCGGCATACCTTCGCGATCACACGCTCAAGGCTCCTCACGCCCGACTCCCTGGTATAGTGCCGTATCGTGAACAGCATCATGTCTTCCGGGTATTCTATGTTGTCCATCGTGAGCCCGTTTTCGGCGACCTGTTTCGCAAGCAGGAATTTTATCCCGATATTCAGCTTCTCCGGTTCGGTATAGCTTGTAATTTCGAGGATCTCCATCCTGTCCTGGAGGGGCAGCGGGATGCGGTGCTGCACGTTGGCCGTCGTGATGAACATGACATCGGACAGGTCATACGGCACCTCCATGTAATGGTCGACGAAGGCATTGTTCTGTTCGGGGTCGAGAACCTCCAGGAGCGCGGATGACGGATCCCCCCTGAAGTCCATCGACATCTTGTCGACCTCATCCAGCAGGAACACCGGGTTGATCGTTCCGGCCTTTTTCATCATCTGGATGATGCGCCCGGGAAGCGCACCTACATAGGTGCGCCGGTGCCCGCGGATTTCGGCCTCGTCCCGCACCCCGCCGAGCGACATGCGGACGAATTTCCTTCCGAGCGCGCGCGCGACGGACATCCCGAGCGAAGTCTTGCCCACACCGGGAGGACCCACGAAGCAGAGTATGGGGCCCTTGAGCTTCTTGGACAGGTGGCGTACGGCGATAAATTCGATGATGCGCTCCTTCACCTCGTCGAGCCCGTAGTGGTCCTCGTTTAAGACATCCATCGCGTGATCGATGTCGCGGTTATCCGTGGTTTTCTTGTGCCAGGGAACGTCCCTTAACCATTCGATGTACGACCGGACCACCGCCGATTCGGCCGAAAGCGGGGGCATCTTCTCCAGGCGCTTGAGCTCCTTGAGCGCTTTCGATTTAGCTTCCTTGTTGAGCTTGGCGTCCTCGATGGAGGTTTTCAGGTCCTCGATCTCGTCGGTGCCGTCATCGCCCTGTCCCAGCTCCTTCTTGATCACCTTCATCTGCTCGTTCAGGTAGTATTCCTTCTGGGTCTTCTCCATCTGCTTCCGGACTTTGCCCTGGATCTTCTTCTCGATATACATGATATCGATCTCACCGTTGATGAGCTCGATAAGCTTGTCCATACGGTCTTTCGGGTTGCCGATCTCCAAAAGCGACTGCTTGAGCTCGAGCCTCATGGCGATATACGAAGCGACCACGTCGGTCAGGTGCGAGATGTCCTCGATGCCGTTTACCGTGGTAAGCGCCTCCTGGGGCACCTTCTTGTTCAGCTTGATGTATTTCTCGAAATGCTCCAGTATGAGCCGCTTCATGGCGGGAACATCGGAGTCCTGTTCCAGGGAACGCTCGATATCCCGCGTCTCGACCTCGTAGTACTCGTCGTTTTTCTCGCCGAAATCGCTGATATAGGCGCGGGAAAGTCCCTCGACGAGCACCTTGATGGTGCCATCGGGAAGTTTGAGCAACTGCAAAATCTCGGAAACCGTGCCCACCTCGTAAAGGTCCTCCTTGCGGGGAGTGGTAAGCTGCGCCTCCGTCTGGGTGGCGAGCACGATGAGACGGTCGCCCTTCATCGCCGCATCGAGGGCGTTGATTGATTTCTCCCTTCCCACGAACAGCGGTATTACCATATGAGGAAAAACCACCACGTCCCGGAGCGGGAGGAGCGGATATTTTTTCGAATAATCGATAGTTCGCTTCATTGTTGGTTCACCCTGTCAGCTACGCTGACTTTTCTTCTTCGACTTTATACGATATCAACGCCGGCTCCAGGCCCTTTATGAAACCGCTCGAAATGACGATTTTCGCGACGCTTTCGCGTGTGGGGATTTCGTACATGAGCTCCATGAGGAGCTTTTCGAGTACGGAGCGCAGGCCCCTGGCGCCCGATTCCTTTTCCTGCGCGATGTTCGCGATTTCGTCAATCGCCTCATCCGAGAAAACGAGCTCCACCTCTTCGAATGAGAATATTTTCTGGAACTGCTTAACCAGCGCATTCTTCGGCTCGATCAGGATTCGCTTGAGCGCCTCCCTGTCAAGCTCCTGGAGCGCGGAGACTATGGGAAGGCGTCCAACGAATTCGGGTATCAGACCGAATTTGATGAGGTCGTCGGTATTACATTCCGCGAGAAGGTTGCCAATCTTGATCTCCTTCACCGATTTGATATCTGCACCGAATCCCATTGCCTTGTTGCCAAGCCGCTTCTGGACCAGCTTTTCGAATCCGACGAATGCTCCCCCGCAGATGAAAAGGATATTCTTGGTGTTTATGGGAATGAATTCCTGGTGCGGGTGCTTCCTTCCCCCCTGGGGCGGAACGTTCGCGACCGTGCCCTCGATAATCTTGAGAAGGGCCTGCTGTACCCCCTCACCGGACACGTCCCTGGTGATGGAAGGATTCTCGGATTTCCGTGATATCTTGTCGATTTCATCGATGTAAATGATTCCCATCTCGGCGCGCTTTACATCGCCGTCCGCGCTCTGGATCAGCCTGAGGAGGATATTTTCGACATCCTCGCCCACGTACCCGGCCTCGGTGAGCGACGTCGCGTCGGCGATGGCGAAGGGAACGCGCAAAATCTTCGCAAGGGTCTGCGCGAGCAGGGTCTTGCCCGAGCCCGTGGGCCCGATAAGCAGAATATTGCTTTTCTCCAGTTCTACATCGTCCTTGCGAATTCCCGTGTTCGAGGCGATACGCTTGTAATGATTGTACACGGCAACCGAAAGAACCCTCTTCGCTTCCTCCTGGCCGATAACATACTGGTCAAGAATTTCCTTTATCTGGACGGGCTTGGGAAGGTTTCCGAAATTTTTTTCGAGGTTGGTCGATTCCCAATCTTCGGACACGATCTCGTTGCAGAGCTCGATGCATTCGTCGCAGATGTATACGCCCGGCCCCGCGACGAGCTTTTTCACGATTTCCTGATTCTTCCCGCAGAACGAACAACTCAGCTTGGTCCCGCTATCCTTCTTTTTAGTCGCCATACTCCCTCTTTAAAAGGGCATGGTCCCAATCAGGAACCATGGTCTCCCGTATTAAAAATAATGCGCCGGCCGTTAAAAACCACTTACGAGGCCGCCTTTTTCTCGATCACCTTGTCGATAAGCCCGTATTCCAGCGCTTCCAGGGGATCCATGAAGAAGTCCCTGTCAAGGTCCCGGTCCACCTTCTCCACCGGCTGTCCCGTATGCCGGCTATATATATCGTTGAGCCTCTTCTTTATCTTCAGTATTTCGTTCGCGTGGATCATTATATCGCTGGCCTGCCCCTGGAATCCGGCGGAAGGCTGGTGGATCATGATTCTTGAATTGGGGAGCGCGGATCGCTTGCCCTTCCCGCCCGCCGCGAGAAGCAGCGACGCCATGGATGCCGCCTGCCCTATGCAAATAGTCGCGACATCGGGTTTGATATACTGCATGGTGTCGTAAATCGCCATGCCCGAGGTCACCACGCCGCCGGGCGAATTGATATAAAGGAAAATATCCTTGTCCGGGTCCTCGGCTTCGAGGAAGAGCATCTGCGCGATGATCAGGCTGGAAATGTGATCGTCGATCGGCTCACCCAGGAAAATGATCCGGTCTTTCAGCAGACGGGAATAGATATCGTATGCGCGTTCCCCGCGCGAAGTCTGCTCAATAACCATTGGTACAAGGCTCATCTGTATCTTACCTCTCACGTTTTTTTAGGAAAACACTTGTTAGGATATGTGTCGGCACCGTGACTATGGTTACCGTACCCATTTTTGGCGGATTGAACGCACCGCCCTGACTCCCCGTTTCACTAAATATTTATATAGCACAATTCCGGGCGATCTTCAAAAATTATTCTCCCTTCATGAATTCCTGGAGGGAAACCTTCTTCTGCTTAGAAATAGTCGCGTTTATATAGATAAAATCAAGCGCGGTATCCAGAAGGAGTTCGGATTCGATCGACTCCCGGGAACCGTTCTGTTCGATAGTCTGAAGGAGCTCCTCCACCGGCTTGTTGTATCGGCGCGCGAGCAATTCCACGAATTCCCGGAATTTTTCCTCGGGTACCTTGAGCTCTTCCTTGAAACCGATCTCGGAGAGCACCAGCGTCGATTTAACGTTCGCCTGCGCCTCCTCACGAAGCTGCTTTTCGAAATCCTCCGCGTTCAATCCCAACGCCGCGGCGAATTCGTTAATATTCTGCGCGGTATACCCGGTACGCTCCTGCACCTTCTTAAAAAGGGCAAACATCTCTTTTTCCAGAAGCGAGTTCGGGATATCGAATGTGCTGTGGGTGACGATTTCTTTCATGAGCTGGCCTTTCGCCTCGCTCTTTGCTTTCTGTGAAACATAGGTTTCCAGGTTTTCGCGCATCTTTTTCTTGAGGTCGTCCAGGGTGGAGTACTCCCCCAGGTCCTTGGCAAAATCGTCATCGAGCGCGGGCAGGATGAGCTTGTTGACTTCGGTTACCCCCAGAATGTAACGCGCGGTCTGCCCCGCGAGCTCTTTCACAGAGTAATCCTTCGAGTATTTCATTTTAACTTCTTTCAGCTCTTCTGTTTTCATCCCCTTGAGCGCGTCATCGAAGCTGCCTTCATCCTTGTCCTTGCCCACGATTATCGAATATTCCTTGAACTCGACCTTGTCGGCCTCCGCGGGGTCCACGTCGTCGATTCGCTTCACCTTGATCTTTACGAAGTCGCCCTTCTCCACGACCGCGCCGTCTTCCTTCTTGGAGACCGTGGCGTTGCGCTCGCGTAGCGAGTCGATCTCCCGCATGACGTCCGCGTCAGTGACCTCGCAGCTTCGCTCCTTCGCGCCGACACCCTTGTATGAAACCATCTCGACAGTGGGGATGGTTTCGAATACCGCGGAAAATTTGAACCCCTGCCCCCGCGACACCTTGTCGAAGGTGAATTCGGGGGGCGCGATGGGGCGATAGCTTTTTTCGGTCACCGCGTCGAGGTAGGTGCTCTTCAATAAATTCTCGGCGACTTCCTGGTCGGCCGCTTCCATGAACTTGCGCTCGATGACTTCGAGGGGGGCCTTCCCCCTCCGGAATCCGTCAAGCTTTGCGTTGTTTTTTATTTTATCGAGCACCGATTTGTATTCGAGCTCCACCCTGTTTTCGGGAACCTCGAGCGTTATTTCCATCCGTGCGTTTTCCAGTTTCTTTTCCGATATGATCAAGGCGGTTCTCCTTACTGTGTGTGAATTGAGATATATGCAATCGCGCGTGTGCCTGGACCCGGGCTGCCATGGGGGCTTCGAAAGCTGATCGTCGTATCAGCTTCGGGGTGTATCGGTTCTGCGGTACCGCCCTATGCGCGCCCCTGGGTACGCCGGCGCCGTCCATGCGGACAGACATACCTGCTTGATTTTGGGTGTCATTAACTGAAAATTAGCAGAATAAATCAATAACAAAATTTCGACCGCAGCAGTCATGCTCGACAGTCTCTTTTCCATTTTTAGACGGCGGGGTATCCCGGTTGACCGGGCGGAGTCGGCAGGCAGGTTTCTAAAACAAAGCCCTCGGAATCTCCGGGGGCCTTATGAGCGGGAAACGGGATTCGAACCCGCGACGTCAACCTTGGCAAGGTTGCACTCTACCACTGAGTTATTCCCGCGTTGTGCGAGCGAAGGGACTCGAACCCCCACGCCTTTCGGTACCAGATCCTAAGTCTGGCGCGTCTGCCAGTTCCGCCACGCTCGCCCGTGCTGCAAGAATCGCGCTCGAATGCCAAAAATCAAGCATTTTTTGGAACATGAATGCATCAAGGCCGCGCACTGGAATTTGGGTTGCCCGAGAATCGAACTCGGAACCTACTGATTAAGAGTCAGGTGCTCTGCCAGTTGAGCTAGCAACCCGTAAGGAGACTTACCTTATTTTGTAAGCGGATTTCGTGTCAAGATTTTTTTCAGAAAATTCCCGTTATAGTGCCGTCGTCGTCAATGTCGATATTGTTGGCGGCCGGGATCTTCGGCAGACCGGGCATGCGTAGAATCTCGCCCGTGATCGGAATGAGAAATCCCGCGCCGGAAGCGATCTTTATCTCGCGTACCGTGACGATGAAATCCTTGGGCAGGCCCAGGAGCGAGGGATTATCGGACAGCGATTGCTGCGTCTTGGCGATGCATACGGGCAGCCGGTCATAACCGAGCTTCTTGATTGTCTCAATATTACGCTTGGCAAGCGGCTGGTAGTCGATCGATACGGCGCCGTATATCTCGCTCGCCACCTTGAATATTTTGTCTTCCACCGGCCAGTTCCAGTCGTAGAGGGCTTTACACGATCCCTGCGACCGGTCGAGAATATCGATGATCCGCTCAGCGAGATCCGTTCCGCCGTCACCCCCCCGCGCGTGCACGTCGACGCGGGCGATGTTCATTCCCTCGTCCTCCGCGGCACGCACCACCATGTCGATCTCTTCATCGGTGTCACCCGCGAACCTGTTGAGCGCGATAACGCAGGGCACGCCGAATTTCGCGATGTTCTCGTAGTGCTTTCGCAGGTTGGCGAGCCCCGCGATGGCGGCCCGGTAATCGGGAACGGTCAGATGTTCGCGCTCGATGCCCCCGTGGTACTTGAGGGCGCGGACCGTCGCCACGAGCACGACGATACCCGGCGAAAGCTCCCCGTACGGCGCCACGATATCGAAATACTTTTCCGCACCCAGGTCGAAACCGAAACCCGCCTCCGTGACCACGTAATCGGCAAGCCGGAGTGCCATGTCGGTAGCGAGAATGCTGTTGGTTCCCTGCGCGATGTTCGCGAATGGTCCGCCGTGGATAATCGCGGGCACATGCTCGCTCGTCTGGACGAGGTTGGGCATGAGCGCGTATTTTAAGAGCGCCGTGACGGAGCCCTCCAGCTTGAGCTCGCCCGCGGTTACGGGCCTGTTATCCTGCGTGAATCCGACAAGGATGTTCCTGATCTTTTGCTTGAGTTCCCCGTACGAGCGCGAAAGACAGAGGATCGCCATGATCTCGCTCGAGGGGACGATATCGAAGCCCGTTTCCCGGGGAACGCCGTTTCCCGCGCCGCCCAGCCCGATGACCATGTCGCGCAGCGTACGGTCGTTCATGTCCATCACGCGCCGCCATGTGATCTTGCGCGCATCGAGCCCGAGCTCGTTCCCATGGAAAATATGATTATCGACAAGCGCCGAGAGCAGGTTGTGGGCGCTCTCGATGGCGTGGAAGTCGTTGTTGAAATGCAGGTTGATGTCTTCCATGGGTTCGAGCCGTGACGCGCCCCCGCCCGTGGCCCCCCCCTTGACCCCGAACACGGGACCCAGGGACGGCTCCCTGAGCGCGACGGTGACGGACTTCCCGAGCTTCGCGAAAGCCTGCGAAAGCCCTATGGAAACCGTGGTCTTGCCCTCTCCCGCGGGCGTGGGCGTCATCGCGGATACGAGTATGAGCTTCGCGCCGGGCCGGCGCTTCGTCCGTGAGAGCAGGTCCAGTTTTATTTTGGCCTTATAGTCCCCGTAGAGCTCAATGAACTCGCGGGGAATTCCCATCGATTGGGCGATCTCGATTATCGGCTTCAGCCGCACTGTCTTAGTTTTTGCCATGGCTCCGCTGAACGCTTGTTGAGATAGTATTTCCCGTCACCGGTTGATAACGGCCTCGATCCTGATATCGATATTGAGCTCGTCGCCCACCCGCGCCACGTCCTTCCGCACATCGGCGATGCGCACGTTCGCGGGTATGGTGAAATAGCAGGTCATGTGGAACACGTTCGCGCCGGTGAACGCGTTGTAGTCCACCTGGGTCTCGAACTCCTCGACGTTGATATCCTTTTCCTTGAGCACCTTGCAGACCTTGTGCACGATTCCCGGGTGGTCCATGGAAGTGGCGATCATCCGGTAGGGAATGGACGGCTTCACCTCGCGGTGCCCCGGCGCCTTCGTCTGGCGCACGTGAATATCGAGCCCGGTTTTGGCGCGCAGCGAATCCAGGTCGTCGATAAGCGACTTGATGTCCTCGGTCCTCCCGGAGGTGAGGATGATCCCGCCGAACTCGTTTCCCATGGTGCTCATGCGGGAGCGCTCGATGTTGATGCCCCGCGCGGTGAAATATTCGGAAATCTCCGACACCAGTCCCGGCCTGTCGGGACCCATTGATGAGAACACCAGGAACGATTTCATGGCGACCTCCCGTTTTTTATATGCACTATCGCGCGGACGCGACTTTCCGGCGCATCGGTCCCGCCGGAACTAGGGGATAGTAGAAACGCTGCATCATGTTGTCAACGACAAAGCGCACGAGGAGGGGATTCGGGGGGCCGATGCGCCTGTCGGCGATCGACAAATCAATCCGGTGTATTTTTCAACAAGGTCGCGCGGGTCACCTTGTCACCGAACCGCGATTTCATCGAATCGAGAAGCGAATCGGTACCGGGCGACTGCGGGGAATCCGGGGGGGGGCCCGCTGACTCTTCGAAAAGGGTGAGCTGTCGGGCGGATTCGGGACCGGGTTCCCGGAGCCCCGTGATGGCGATTCCCACCAGCCGCACCTTCCTGCCTTCACGGTCGAAATTCCGGAAATGGCCCAGAGCGGTATCGAGGATCGTTCTCGTGTCGTCAATTGCGGCGTCCAGGGTCCGGCTTCTCGTGTACGTTTTGAAACCCTCGACCCGGATTTTGAGCGAGATCGTTTTACACCTGAGCCCGTCCCTGCGCATGCGCCGGGAGAGCGTATCGGCGAGGTGCGTGAGGGTGTGCTCGATCAAAGCCTCGTCGTCGACATCACGTTCGAAGGTCGTCTCCTCGCTGAACGACTTGCGCTCCCATTCCAGGCTGATCTCGCGGTCATCGATCCCCTGCGCCAGTGTCCACAGGTGCGTTCCCATTTTTCCCAGTATGCGCTCAAGCGAGGCGCGCGTGCACGCGGCCACGTCCCCGATAGTCATGAGCCCCATAGTATGCAAAATTTCAACGGTCTTTTTCCCGGCCCCCCAGAGGGCCTTCACCGGCAGGGGGGCCAGAAATTCCCGCTCCCTCCCCGGCGGGCACACCGTGAGGCCGTCGGGCTTGTCGAGCTCGGAGGCGATCTTGGCGATCGATTTATTGGTGGCTACCCCCGCGCTTGCCGTAAGCCCGGTTTGCGATTGTATGGCGTCCTTGATCTTTCTCCCGATTTCGGCAGGGGCACCCCAGAGCCACTCGCATCCCGAGCAGTCAAGGAACGCCTCGTCGATGCTCAATTGCTCGACCAGCGGGGTGAAGCTTTTTAAAATATCCATGACCTGCGAGGAGAGCTCCTGGTAGCGATGAAAGCGCGGTGGCAGGAACGCTGCGTGCGGGCAGAGCGAAAACGCCTTTGAAATGGGAAGCGCGGAATGGATCCCGAACGCGCGCGCCTCGTACGATGCCGCAGAGACCACGCCCCTGCCCCTTCCCCCCTTGGGATCGGCGCCCACCACGACCGGCCGGCCCCGGAGCGCGGGATTGTCCATTTGCTCCACGGCGGCGTAAAAGGCGTCCATGTCGACGTGCAGAATGATCCTGTCACCCATACATCTACACGTATATATAGTATATCGGCGAATGTCAATATTTTTTCAATTTTTCTCGACGGTACATGAAGCCCGGATAGAAGGCGCGCAAGCGCTTGCGCGCCTTCTATCCGGGCGCGCCTTCGTGTAACGTTTAAACCCGCACGAGGTTTACCTGGGGCCCCGCTTCCACGACAAGCGTGTCGGCGGTCTCGTAGAGATCCCCGTCCATCATAAAGTGTATCGGCCCCGGTGCCCGCACCACCATGTTCTTCGCGACGGTTTCCAGGTAGCGGGGATGCCTGAGCGGTTTGCCGGATTTAAAGCGGAAAATGTTCCGGACGAGCGTCCCCGGGGTGAAGCCCGCGAAGATCACGTGATAGGTGCCTGGCTCCTCGTATGCCCGGAAAAGGGGCCTGAACCCGATCCCCACGTTGTCGACCGTGGCAGCGAGTATGCCCAGGAAGTCCCTGAACGGCACGCGCTCGCCGTCCACCTCGATGCCCGCGCAGAACCGCGAAAACAGGGTTCCCGCCTGGTTTCCGAACATGCCCGCGGCGATTCCCTTCGCGGCGACCCGGACCGCCTTCACGGGGCCCGCGTCCCCCCCTTCATAATATTCCCTGAGGAAATTCGACGCTATTCCAAGCCCAAAAATGAAGCAGCAGCGATCCCCGACCATGATCGTGTCCCGCGGATGCAGCTCTATCGTGCGCCCCTTGTCGAGCGCCACTATCATTCTTCGAAGGATTTCCGGTCCCTTTCCCTTGAGCCCGATGGTGCGGGAAACCGTGTCCATGGTGCCGCCCTTGAGCACAATCACGGGAGGGAGCTTTCTCCCGAACACGCTGAAGAAATGCGTGAGCACGTGGTGCATGGTCCCGTCCCCGCCGCAGATCCCCAGGTAGGAAATTTGGCGTTTCCGGAATTCCAGGGCCACCGCGCGGATCTCGGCGACGCTGCTCGTGGCGCGCACGATCACGCGCTCACCGCCGATTTTCGCATATATCTTCACGGGATCGCGGGGCATCTTCCTGTTCTTTTTCGCGTTGAGGTTGATGATGATTCCAATGATCGGCACGATGGCGGGAGCCCCCTTTTAATTGGTGAACGGGCAAGGCTACAAAAGCATTGCAGCGTGGACAAGCCTTTTCCCGCGCATGAAAATAAAAAGAAACAAAAATCCCCCAAATACGAAGGCGCGCAAACGTTTGCGCGCCTTCGTAAGATTGCAGCTTGGCATTTTATTGTGCAGGCTTACAGCACCCGAACCATGATCACGCCGTGAATGCTTTTAATCTTGCTTACCACGTCGTCGCCGATATCGCTGTCGGTATCGATAATGTTGTAGGCGTAATCGCCCCGGCTCTTGTTCAGCATCTCGTTGATGTTGATGTTCTTCTCGGCCAGGACAGGCGTGATCTGCCCGATCATGTTGGGGATGTTCTTGTTGGCGATCGTTATGCGCTTCTGCCCGGAAGGCGGAAGCACGCACTCGGGGAAATTCACCGAATTCTTGATGTTCCCGTACTCGAGGTAGTCCTTAAGCTGCTCGACGGCCATGAACGCGCAGTTTTCCTCGGACTCGGGCGTGGAGGCGCCCAGGTGGGGGACGGGAATAACCTGAGGGATGTCCAGGAGATCGTCCTCCGGGAAATCGGTCACGTACCATGATACGATGCCCTGGCCGATCGCGTCCTTGATGTCCGCGTTCTTAACCAGCCCGCCGCGCGCGAAATTGAGTATGCGGACCCCCTTTTTCATCAAGGCGAATTTTTCCTTGTTCAGCAGGCCCTTCGTCTTGTCGTTGAGCGGCACATGGATCGATATATAGTCCGATTCCGCGATGAGGTTGTCCAGGCTTATCGCCCGCTTCACCGAGCGCGAAAGTCCCCAGGCGGCCTCCACCGAGATAAAGGGATCGTATCCCCAGACTTCCATCCCCAGGGCCTGTGCGTCATTGGCGACCATGACCCCGATCGCCCCGAGGCCTATCAGCCCCAGCCTCTTGCCCTTGATCTCGGGGCCCTCGAAATTGGATTTTTCCTTTTCGACGATCTTGGGCACCTGCTCGCCCTTGCCCTTCTGGGCCTTGACCCACTGTATGCCGTCGAACACCTTGCGCGAAGAGATGAGCATCCCCAGGATCACGAGCTCCTTGACCGCGTTCGCGTTCGCCCCGGGGGAATTGAACACCACGATCCCGTTCTCCGCGCATTTTTCGACCGGGATGTTGTTCACACCCGCGCCCGCGCGCGCGATCGCCTTCACCGAGGCGGGTATTTCCATGTCGAGCATGTTGAAGCTGCGCACCAGTATGGCGTCGGGATGCAGTATCTCCGACGCGTACTCGTATTTTTCGTGCGGAAAGAGATCCAGCCCCAGCGGGGAGATCTTGTTGAGCGTCTGTACCTTGTACATGGATGTCCTCCCTATTTGTTTTCCGTCTCGAATTTCTTCATGAAATCGACGAGCTTCTTCACGCCCTCGACCGGCATCGCGTTGTAGATGCTGGCGCGCATTCCGCCCACGAGCCGGTGGCCTTTGAGCGTGGTCAGCCCATTCTTCGTCGCTTCCTTGATGAACTTATCGTTCAGTTCGTCGGAGGGGCTGATAAAGGGCACGTTCATGAGGGAGCGGTCTTCCTTCGCGATGGGGCTCTTGAAGAAGGGGGACTCGTCCAGATAATTGTAGAGAATATTCGCCTTGTCCTCGTTGATCTTCTGCATCCCGGCAACCCCGCCCAGGTCGCGCACCCATTCGAATACGAGCTTCGCGATGTAGATGGCGTAGGTGGGCGGGGTGTTGAACATTGAGCCGTTTTCGGAGTGCGTCTTGTAGTTCATCATCGTGGGAATGCTGTCGGCGGCATGGCCGATAAGGTCGTCCCTGACAATCACGACAGTCACCCCCGCGGGGCCGATGTTCTTCTGGGCGCCCGCGAAGATCACCCCGAATTTGCTCACATCCATGACCTCGGAGAGTATATGGGAGGACATGTCCGCGACCAGCGGAACCTTGCCGGTCTCGGGAAGCGTACGGAAGCGCGTGCCCTCGATGGTGTTGTTGGAGCAGATGTAAAAGAAATCCGCGTCCGGGGTGAAGGTGCTCTTGTCGAGCTTGGGAATGTAAGAGAACTTCTTGTCCTCGGAGGTGCCCACCACCTTCACCGTCCCGAACTTCTTCGCCTCGGGCATGGCCTTCTTGGTCCATTCCCCGGTGTGCACGAAATCGGCCTTTTTGCTGTTGCGGAACAGGTTAAGCGGAACCATCGCGAACTGCAGGGACGCGCCGCCCTGGAGGAAGAGGACCTTGTAGTTGGCGGGAATATTCATGATCTCGCGCAGCGTCGCCTCGGCCCCGTTGATGATCGCCTCGTACTCCTTGGAGCGATGGCTCATCTCCATGACCGACATGCCGGAGGCGCCGTACTCGACGAGCTCGGTTGCAGCCTTCTTAAGCACCGCTTCGGGAAGCATCGCGGGACCCGCGGAAAAATTGTAGACTCTTGCCATGATGTATCTCCTTGTATGAAATTGCTCAGTGTTCGGCACTGATTGAATATGCGAAAAAAGGCTCCTATGCCCCACCCTGCGCCAGGAGCGCCGCGAGCATCCTGAGTTCCCCGATAAAATCGAGGTTGATCACGTGCACCGACGCATCCCTTGCCTTGAGCACCCGGGGCGACAGGTTGACGATCCCTTTCACCCCTCCCTCCACAAGCCGGTCGGCCAGCTCGCGCATGTCGGCCCCGGGGACGGTGATCACGGCAACCTCGATGCGCTCCCTGCGCACCACCTCGGGGATATCGTACGCGGGAAAGACCGGCACCCGCGCCTCGATCGTCTCGACCAGGTTGAGGTTGGAATCGAACCCCGCCACGATGGTGAATCCGCTGTTGAAGAACCCAGGATGTCCCATGAGCGCGAGGCCCAGTTGGTCGAGTCCCACCACGCACGCCCTGCTTCCCCTGTCGAGCCCCAGTCTCGCGGCGATGGCCCCCATGAGCCTTCGCGTGTCGAAACCGCTCCCGCTCACGCCGGTCTCGCTCAGGTAGCTGAAATCCTTGCGGACCGTATGCGACCCGGCGCCAATAGAATCCCCGATCTCGCGGGAGGATATCGTTTCCGTCCCCCGCGCGGCGAGGTCGCCCAGCAGCGAATATACCCTGCAAAGCCTGCCCAAGACCGGCCTTGGTATTTTCCCCCTGGCGTTGCGTAATCTGGAAGGCATGATTTAGCTTGTGATTTATTTCACAAATTATGTCAAACATTATTTCAGGCTGAAGGATATTTCTGGAATATTTCGAATTTTATTCAGGAAAAACGAGTGGATTCGTGAATATTTTCACGGAATTGTCCGCTACACATGTTTTGTATGCATTAAAGAATTTGGGCGTTCGCCGATACGCGAGGTCGCCTGGATCTCCACCGGTTATGGACAGATACCCCGCTCAGCCGGGAATACTGTTTTCTTTCATTATCATTCTCGCCGCCCGCCAGGCTCCCTCGACGACATTGTTCATGCCCGCCCCGCTCTCGCTCTGTGCGCCGATAAACCATAGTCCCCTTACCGGTGTCCGGTGGGGCGCCCCCTTCGTCCCCATAACCGGCGCGCAGCCGCCGAACGCGTGGTGTTTCAGGTGGGTGCGCGCGCGGAAATCCTCCGGGGTAAATACGGTTTTCGTCCGGGCCCCCGCGCGCAGTCCCGGGATGATCTCCTCGGCGAACCGGAGCAGCGTGTCGGCGAGCTCTTCTTTCCTGTCGCTCCAGGACCCTTTATTGAGCGTATTGGGGGCAACGGTGTATACGGTAACCGCGTACTTGCCGGCAGGAGCACTTGTGTTCGAAAATATCGATGGAATATATATGAGAAATCCGTCATTTCCCTCGTGGTAGACGCCCTTCTGCAGATTGTCGACGGCCTCTTCGACGTCGTATGTTCTGTAGTAATAGCACACGGCGTCCTTTTGAAACGGGCGCGGGTCGAAGTCGATGCCCAGGTGGACCATGAGGATCGACTGCATGAGCGGAATACTTTCGATATGCGCCGCAAATTTTTTCGGGAGGAGCTCTTTTCCCACGAGATCGAGAAACGCCTCCTTCGCCCCGCCGCTTGCGAGAACCAGGTCCGCATCATACCGGGAACCGTCCCCGCAGAGCACCCCCTTGACCATGTTGTTTTCGATCATGATCCTGGTCGCCACGACCCCCGTGATAATCCTGCCTCCGCGCGCCTTTATCGCGCCCGCGAGGGCGTCTATGATCGTCCTGCACCCTCCCTGGACGAGCCTGTAGCTGGGCTGCTTTGTACCGGGCGCAATATCGAGCGGGACGCGCCTGTCGAACGCCGGTTCCGGGTTCACGGCCGGGATGCCGAGTCCCGGGAACTGGCTGGGGCGCACCACGAAGTCGGCGAGTATGGAGATGAAGATCGCCTTGAGCCTGTTGTCGGTGAAAAGATAATCGGACATTTTCTGCGCGCTCCAGCGTATCCTGGGGACGAGCGGCAGCAGTGTGGCGTATAACTTCACCTTGAGCGCGAACGCGGACAAGCCCTTTGCGCGCTCGGCCTTCCGTGCGATCGTGATGAGCTTCATGAACCGTACGTACATGCGGTAATATCGGTCCAACCCCTTTCTTTCCGCGGGGAATCGTTCGGCAAGGAAATCCTTTCTCCACCACGTACCCGCGTACTTTTCGGGAGGGCGGATGGTCATGTCGGGGAATACGTAGGTGCGGTCGGAACGCTCCGTGACGATCTGTTCGAGTACGCCAAGTTCCTCGAGAACGATACCCGCCTGTTCGCCCGGACCGAATCCCTCGAGGACGAGCTGACCCATGTCCCAGGAATAGCCGTCGCGTGTAAAGCCCCCGGTCACGCCCCCGATATCGTCGTTCTGCTCGAGCACGGTCACCGCGCAGCCGTACCTCGAAAGGTACGCGCCCGCGGTCATCCCCGCGATGCCCGATCCGATTATCACCACCTTCATATGGTTCCTCCCTTCGTGTCTGTCCCTGTATTTTTCCGACCTGCGATTTCACCAGGCCGATCGGGAACGCCGAAGTAATTGTCCAGCGAATGGACGCGCGCGCTGTCGTTTCGAAATTCCTCGAGCGCGCAAAAAATTCCCGCCCTCTCGCGCGCGTCGATTGTCCGCGGCGATCCGTATCGTGTCGTTATTATTTTCAGGAGGGCCGCGTGATGGATAAGGAGCCCGTAATAAAACCAGTCCCCGGTCAACCGTGCGGCGAAATTAATATGATGCGGTTCGAGCGCCTCACCCGCGGTGCAGGTGAATGTCTTTCCCCGGTAACTGAGGAAACAGTCCGCGATTTCTCCGCGCGCACGTGTTCCCGGATGAAGAATGCATCCGATCGTCGCGCCGTCGCCCACGAAACCTGCGAACGGACAGTGCGCGGCGCTCTCGAAAAGGGGCGGCGGCTCGGGGATCGAGAATCTTTCCGCGGGGAAATAATAGGAACCGGTAAGCGCGCTCCGGCTCGATCTCATTACCGATACGAGATATTCGCGGGAGTAAGCCTCCAGCCGCGCTGTGCGCGCGGAAAACACGCGCCCGAGCTCCTCGCGCGTACAGGAGAGGTTGTGACTTCCGCAGCACATCGCGCAGGAAGCGCCGAATCCAGGCCTGCATATATTCAGTGCGTTTTCGTCACACTGCCGCGCCACTGGGTCCATTCATCCTCGCTTTGTATCAAGGCGGCCCGTTACGGATTATTCTATTTCTCGAGCACCTTCCTGCTTCTCTTTACCGCGCAGAGGTCGCCGCACATGCTGCAGACGTCTCCCTCGACCGGGGACGACGCCCTGTAGGCGCGCGCCTTTTCAGGATCCATCGCGAGACTGAACATCCCCTCCCAGTCGAGGTTTTTCCTGGCTTCGCTCATTTTATGATCCCAATCCAGGGCACCGGGTATGCCCTTGGCGATATCAGCCGCGTGCGCGGCGATGCGCGAGGCGATGATGCCCTCTTTCACGTCCGCGACATCCGGCAGCCTCAGGTGTTCCGCGGGCGTGACGTAGCAGAGAAAATCGGCACCCGCGGCACCCGCGATGGCGCCCCCGATCGCGGAGGTGATATGGTCATAGCCGGGCGCCACGTCGGTGACGAGGGGACCCAGTACGTAGAAGGGGGCGCCATGGCAGAGTTTCTTTTCCAACTGCATGTTCGCGGCGATTTCGTGGATGGGGACATGGCCCGGACCCTCGATCATGACCTGGACATCGGCCTCCCAGGCGCGCTTGGTGAGCTCGCCCAGGAAGATGAGCTCCTGTATCTGCGGGGCGTCGGTCGCGTCGTGGAGGCTCCCCGGGCGCAGCCCGTCTCCAAGACTCAGCGTGACGTCGAATTCCCTGCAAATATCGAGCAGCCTGTCGAAATGCTCATAGAAGGGGTTTTCCCTTCCCTTCTGCTCCATCCAATCGAGGAGTATAGATCCTCCCCGGCTGACCACGTGCGTGAGCCTCATGTTGCGTTTGAGGCGCTCCACCGCAACCGATGTGAGCCCCGCGTGAATGGTGAGGAAATCGACGCCGTCCTCCGCGTGCTCACGCACGGCGCCAAAGAGGTCGTCGACGGTCAGGTCCCCGACCACGGAATCGCGGCGGATCGCGGCATCGTACACGGGCACGGTACCGAACATGACGCTGCATGAACTCAGGGCCAGCTTTCTGAATTTGCGGCTGTCGGGGTTTAGGCTCAGGTCCATCACCGAATCGGCATGCAGGTCGACCGCACGCTTCACCTTTTCAAGCTCCAGCTCGTAATTGCAGCACGCCTGGGAAACCCCGATATTCACGTTAATCTTGGTGGTAAGCCCGGTCCCTATTCCCTTCGCCTTGAGCGCCAGATGGTTTTTATTGGCCGGGACGACTATCGAACCCCGTACCATTCCTTCCATGAAGGCCTGTTCCGATATTTTTTCTTCCTGGATCGCCTCGCGCATTTGCCGGGTTATAATCCCCTTTCGCGCGGCTTCCCTCTGCGTTGCATAGTTCATTGATTTCGATCCGTCCGGTACAGTTGAATTTGAAATGCGTCTTAATTTACTGTTGACATACTAAATATATACTTCACCCTCATCAACAACAAATTCCAGTCAACCGCATTTAATGCTTCCCGGAGGAACCGTAATGGAGCTCATGGACGCGATTCGAGGCAGAAGAAGCATCCGCCGCTTTACCGAACAGCCCGTCACCCACGATGAAATCAAGGAGATACTGGACGCGGCGCGCCAGGCGCCCTCCTGGGCGAATACCCAGGCGTGGGAATTCGTCGTTGTGCGCGACCGCGCGCGAATCGAGGCGATAGCCGGTTCGTATGTCGAAAAAAATCCGGCGACAAAGTGTACTTTGTCGGCATCCGCGGTCATAGTTGCCTGCGCGCGGTCCGGGGTCTCCGGATGCTACGGCGGCAAGGATCTGACCAAGTTTCCCCACTGGTTCATGTTCGACCTCGGCATGGCGGTCCAGAATCTGTGCCTGCGCGCGCACGAGATGGGCCTGGGAACCGTCGTGGTGGGGCTTCTCGATCATACGGCGTGCAGCAAGGCGATCGCGCTTCCGGAAGGGGTCGAATCGGTAGTGGTAATCCCGATCGGACGTCCCGCCGTCGCCGCCAAGGAGGGTCCTCCGCGCAAGCCGCTCGGCGAGATTTGCCATCTCGATTCGTTCGACGGACGATTCATCGATTAATCGCGGGTAGTATCGGAACCACGTATTAATTTTTTTTTCATTTGCGGGAGTTCTGTCCGCGCAGGTCAAGAAAAAGTGTTGACACCATACCTCCATTTCACTACTTTGCTACCAGATCGCGCGGTGGAGCAGCTGGTAGCTCGTTGGGCTCATAACCCAAAGGTCGCAGGTTCAAATCCTGCCCGCGCTAATATGGCGGAGTAGCCCAGCTGGTTAGAGCAGCGGAATCATAATCCGCGTGTCGGGGGTTCGAGTCCCTCCTCCGCTACGTATTAAAATCCCCGGATCCACCGGGGTTTTTTAGTTTATACCCGCAGCTATACTTCGAATTGCTTTCAAGTGATAAGATGCACAGTATTTCCGCATTTTACCGCATCCATGTCCCCCATAAAAGAGCCACAAGCAGCTCAGCGGTATGAATGGCGTGTTTTTTTAATAATCTGAATGTCGGTGCGCAATTCACCCCGAAATGAAGTTTATTGACAATCTTGATTTGAAGGCCACAATAAGGCATGACCATTCGCCGCCTGACAATTGAATTCATTAACCCGCTGCTGATTCTGTGCTTCCTTGCGGCCTTGTCAGGCAGTGCATGCAATCCCGGGTCGTCGAAAACCGGGAAGCCCATGGCCGTCAAGGGGACCATCGATCTCCGGGGCTGGAATTGCGAACGGGATGGATCTATAAATCTCGACGGGGAGTGGGAATTCTACTGGGACCGCGTACTTGAACCGTCCGACTTCCTGAATGCTGCGTACCAGGAGGGCCGCAGGTATATCAACGTACCCGGGTTGTGGAAAAATCAGTCGATCAACGGCGCCATGCTGCCCGGTGAGGGTCAATGCACATACCGTATGCGTATGCTGTACGGCCCCGGCGAAAAGGCGAAAACCCTGACAATTCACCGCATATACGCGGCGTACAGGCTCTGGATCAACGGCGTACTGGCGGATCAAAGGGGAATGGCCGACGGGGTATTAAAAGATAGAAAGGATTATGTGTACGTTCACAACAAGGGGAATTCGACTTTCACCCCCCTTGACGGAATAAATGAAATAATCATCCAGGTGACCAATAGCGAGTTCGCATCCGGAGGCATCGACAGGTCGGTCCAACTGGATGACGGGGAAATCTCCTCACGGAGGTCATTTCTCAATTACACGATCGACATGATCATTGTCGGCCTGCTGCTGTTCAGCGCAATCCATAATCTTATTTTCTATTTTTTCCGCAAAGCAGACGCGGCCTCGCTGTATATGGGATTAGCCGGTCTTGTACTGGCCATTAACACCTATAACATTCATTCTCCGATTTTATCGGGCGGCCTTTCATATCCCGCGAATCCCTTTTTAATCAACTTTATCACGGTAATTTTCATGCCTGTTCTTTTCTTCATGACTTTCAAATCGCTGTTTCCCGATGATTTTTCAACGCGCGTCGTATGGATTATGCAGGCGATAGCCGCAGCCTGCCTCCTTCCGCAGTTTCTTTTCGGTTTCAGAATCGTGGAGCGTATAATCGTCTTCTATTTCGCGGTTACTCTTGTTTTAATCATGTATGGCCTGTATGGTTCAATAAAAACTATCATGGAACAGAGGGATGATGCCGTACTATTCTCGATAGGTTTCTGTTCGGTGTATTTTACAGGCATTAATAATGTGCTTTATTTCCTCAGGGTCATCAATACCGGCAATCTGCTCCATTATGGAATGGCGGTGTTCTGTTTATCGACTACCATGGTCATATCGCGAAGGTTCGCCCGGGCCCTTCGGAATGTCGAGACAATGTCCGGGGAACTCGAGGCAAAGAACATCTCCCTTGAAACGCTGGACCGGCTCAAGGACCAGTTCCTCGCCAACACCTCCCACGAACTGCGAACACCGCTGCACGGCATGATCGGCTTATCCGAGTCCATGCTCGCGGGAGCAGCCGGAGACCTTCCGCCCAAGGCGCGCGAGAACCTGTCACTCATCGCATCGAGCGGCCAGAGTCTCTCGAACATGGTCAACGACATTCTGGACATGGCCAGGATTCAGGACGGGGGCCTCTCCCTCAACCTGCGTCCCATTGATCTCGGGGTGCTTTGTGAAATGGTGGTAAAGCTCTCCCTGCCCCTGGTGGGCGGCAAGAACCTTAAACTCCTTAACAGCGTCGCCGACGACCTGCCCCGGGCGTTAGCCGATGAGGACCGCGTGCGCCAGGTGCTCAACAACCTGGTCGGCAATGCGATTAAGTTTACGAACACGGGAACCGTCGAGATATCTGCACGGGTCGTTTACGGTGAGGACGGGGATCCCGGCGGAAGTTCCTTCATCGAGGTAAGCGTATCGGACACCGGCATAGGCGTCCCGGATGACTACAAAGAAATGATATTCGAGCCGTACCGCCAGGTCGACGGAAGCGATACGCGCTCGTATTCCGGCACGGGCCTGGGTCTCGCCATCGCAAAGCAGATCATCGAGCTGCACGGCGGCAGGATCACCGTCGCGCCGGCAGAAAAAGGGGGCTCGGTGTTTTCATTCACCCTGCCCGCATCCGACGATCCCTCGCCCCTCGCCCTGGACCACGTTATTATCGAGGGCATCAACGAAGTACAGCCGGCGGCCGACGCCGCCGACCTTGCCCGACTTCCGGCGGGGATAAACGACACGGTATTCGACGGGAACCCGGTTTTCCTGGTCGTGGACGACGACCCGGTCAATGTCAGGGTCATACAGGGCTACTTCGAATCGAAGCGATGCGTCGTGAAAACCGCCTTTGACGGCCTGGGTGCCCTCGATATACTGGACCAGGGCGACCCCATTGACCTCGTGCTCCTGGATATCATGATGCCGGTCATGTCCGGTTTCGAGGTATGCAGACGGATTCGTGAAAAGCGGACGCCCGAGGAACTCCCCGTGATAATGCTCACCGCCAAGAACATGATGTCCGATATAGACGCGGCGTTCGAGGCGGGGGCCAACGATTACATCGTGAAGCCCTTCCGGATGAGCGAGCTGGTCGCGCGTGTGGGCACTATGCTGAAGCTCCGGCACGTCAGGAAATCGGTGGCCGAGGGAATCACCATCCGCGACCGGAACCGGGCCTATTCCCTTAAATTCGTAGAGATCATCTATATCACATCGCATGCGAAAAGCATCGTTATCAACACGGCCGAGGGCGATATAGAAGTACCGGTCCTCATGAAAGAGATCATCCATCGGTTGCCGCCAGACATATTTATCAGGATTCATAAAAGCTACATCATCAATATCCATCATATTCACAGCCTTTCTCATGTCCAGTCGGGCCGCTACCGGGTTCGTCTCAGGGATACGGACGACACCAATCTCCCTGTCGGACCCGTTTTCCTGGCGAACCTCCGAAATAAAATGTAATTCGACGCACAGTTCATTCCATGAGAAGCACATCTTGTTCCACGCCTATTGACATACCGTAGTTGCCAAATTAATCTTTTAATCAGCGAGGGCCCCTTATTAAGGCCTTTTTATAAAGAGCGCTAACGTGGTACGGCGGCGATCTTCCACTCCGGCGGATCATGACCGGAATGGAAATCCGATGGACGGTTTCATGGAAAAAATAACTGTGCATCTACTGCCCCAATGTCTGCTGCTTATGGCGGGATTGTCACTTTTTTGCATTGCCTTCACCAGGGGGAATCGGCGATCGGAAACGACTATGTTCGCACTTCTGTGCCTGTGGTCGTCTTTAATAGCGCTTAATCTTGTGCCGAATCTTTTCTTCAGGGGCGATACCGGGCGGGTCATGCGAATGGAGCGGGCCATTCATGCCCTGTACGTGTTTGCTCCCTAGATGGGAATTCTATTCATACATTCAGTGATACACCGCAGGAACGCGGCGATAACGGTTGCAGGTTTCGCCCTGAGCGCGGTCATATCGCTCTCGACCTTTACCGATTACTATCTCAACGGTCTCTGGGAATACCAGTGGGGATACATGGCCAGGGCCGGCATCATGATGCAGCTATTCTACATATACTCCCTGCTGACGATGGTATATGGAATCATCATGTTCGCGAGGAGGAACAGGGTCGAGGCCGATGAAAGCGAGCGCGTCAAGCTCCGGCTCCTGGTATTTTCCATAATTCTGTTCTTCCAGTTGAAGCTGGGCAGCATCCCGGCGATGCACGGAATCGATTTCTATCCCCTGGGAAACTTCGCCTTCATCCCCCTGGTTCTTATGGCCTGGGGCATGTACCGGCATGACATTATCAGTATGAACTGGAGCTCGATGGATCGTCATGACGCCGCCGTCATCGGCATCTTCATCCTTACGGAGTTCCCGCCCTCGGACAACGAGCAGGAATACGGCGCTCTGCAATATGGGGAACGTGTACTTGCTTAACAAGGCATACGCGCAGGCGGTCGACTTCTACGGCCGAGCCCTTGCACAGAAGAGTGATGATGTGAACTCGCGCATCAATTACGCGCGCGCCCTCTACGAGATGGGAGATTACACCAACGCCAGTGAGGCCTACAAGCTTGTCGTTTCTATCAACCCGGGGCTCGCGCTCAGGTACGGCTACCTGGCGCGTGCGACCGATTCAGTGGAAACCACCAGGAGGTCCTGGGACACCGGGGAGAGGACTGAGCTTAACGCGTGGAGCGTAGACTAAGCCGGCGAAAAGGGAGCACCTGGGTTAGCGGTTATTTCCTGTCATGTCCGCTTTCACCGACCTCGCTTCGACATATAGTCTGGTTTCCTGGGCGGCCGACATGAATAGCCCGGTCACCTCAACCGCGTCCCCGTCCCGCACCGTGATCGCATTTTCAGGCGAGTAGACGTCCACGATCCCGTTCGCGGGCGGAGCCTTCTGCATGAGCATCGAAAAAATCATTTTCTCGTCCTTTCGCTTCAGGTCCGCCACTACGCCGTTCCAGGTAACCATACATCCGTGGTACAGCAAGGGTTTCGCCGCGACCTCGGCGAACGAAAGCCTTTCGGGGACGCGCTCGTCCTGCGCCAGGATAAATGAGCGAAGAAATTCCGCCTTCTCCTTTACCACGGGGGAGCTGTTCGCATTCAACAGCCGGTTGAGCTTTTGGAGCGCGTCGTTATACCGCTCATCTTTCATGAACCGCCTTGCTGCGTTGAAATCCCGCGCCAATTCCTCCGCGTTAGAATAGACGTACTCAGTCTTCTTTCCCTTCTCCACGAGTTCGCCCCAGGTCCTGTCCGGCACCATCCTGTCGTAATCCGGGACCGAAGCGGCGGTCTTATCCTTGAGCCTGGCGGCGACCAGTTCGCGGATTTCAACGCGGTAGTGGTAAACCAGGATAGCGAGCAGCGCCGCCGTCATGATCGCACCTGTAATGAGCAGGATGAGCCTAAGTCGCGCGCGTATGCGGTGGTGAGGCCTCGTCACTTTCCGGGAGCCGTTTTTTGGCGGGGAAGGTATGTCGACGTAATGCGCGAACCGCGCGCTGCGCTGGAGGGCGGGGAAATCGTTCTCCCCCCTGAGCGCCTCCATGGCCCGTTTCACGATGCGGTCATTAGGGTAGCGCTGCGCGATATCGAGGTAGCGGGAAATAACGGGCCCGGCGTCCGCCGACGATTTGAGCAGCAGGAAGGCCTCGAGGCGGAGGGCCGGGAGATAGTCCTGTCTCAGGGATCGCGCGCGCTTCACCAGAAGCTCAACGCGCGCGAGCTCGCCGGAATGCAGGTACGCGCATGCGAGGAGGAAGTAGAAATACGGTTCCGAGGGCCTCGATGAGGTCACCTTTTCGAGGACGGGTACGGCGTCGCGGTAGCGTTTTTTTCTGATGAGCCTGTATGCGTCGTTAACCAGGGGATGTGCTTCCTTCACCCTCGCGCGTCCTCCGGGTATGCGGCGTCCGCCGGGCAGTGCCCCCGGCATGCTGGCATGGGCTTATCGGCCCCTGTTCCTCATGAAGTCCTTGATCTGGTCCAACAGGTTCACCTTCTTGTCCCAGCTCTTGCCGATGAAATAGCCGATCAGGACGAGCAGCAACAGCACCATCATTTTCAGGAACCCGACGGTGAACATGAGTATGCCGAACACGAAGCCCAAGAGCGCACCGATCGCGCTTCCCGGGTTATCGTTGATCCAGTCCAGTATGAAGCGAATGGCACTCATTACTTCTTAACCCTCTCTACGTATTCGCCCGTGCGCGTGTCGATCTTGAGGACGTCGCCCTCGTTGACGAACAAGGGTACGTGCACCTGAGCGCCGGTTTCGAGTTTGACGGGTTTGGTGACATTGGTTGCAGTGTCGCCCTTCACGCCGGGCTCCGCGTAAACGACCTTGAGCGCCACGAACGTGGGAGGCTCGATGGTCAGCGCGCGCCCCTCGTAATAGGACATCGCGACGGTGTCGCCTTCTTTAATGTAATCGAGTATGTTACCGACGGCTTCCATCCCGATCGATTCCTGCTCGTAGCTTTCCATATCCATAAATACCAGGCCGTCTCCCTCCTGGTACAGATACTGCATCGTCTTGGATTCGATGTGCACATCCTCGATCTTCTCACCGCCGCGGAATGTCTTGTCGACCACGGAGCCGCGCCTGACCGATTTGAGCTTTGTCCGAACGAAGGCGGCACCGCGCGCGGGCTTAACATGCTGGTATTCCAGCACTGTAAAGAGTTCACCGTCAAGCTTGATGACGACCCCGCGCTTGAAGTCATTACTCGTAATCATGTGAACCCCTTAGACGACAATTAATTCTTTGGAAGATCTGGTGAGCACCCTGCTGCCGGTTTCTGTGACGGCCACAACGTCCTCGATCCTCACGCCGCCCTTTCCCGGGATATAGATTCCCGGCTCGACGGTCACGACCATGTCCTGGGCCAGGGGGATACGCCCGCGCGCCTTGAGGGCCGGCATCTCATGGACCTCGAGTCCCACCCCGTGTCCAAGCGAGTGCCCGAATGCCCATCCGAAACCCTTGTCTGCAATATGGGAACGCGCCGCCTTATCGATCGCGCCCGAAAGCATACCTGGCTTTATCGCGCGGATGGCTTTTTCCTGTGCGGTGCGAACGACGGTGTAGATCTTCCGAAACTCGGGAGCAACGCTACGTACGAAGACGGTTCTTGTCAAGTCTGAATTATAACCCTGGTAGTCGCAGCCCATATCGATCATCACCATTTCGCCCTCACGGATCTTACGGGTCAGCGAGGTGCTGTAGTGGGGCATCGATGAACCGGGTCCCGCCGCGACGATAGAATCGAAGGAGGCGCGCCGGCATCCGTGCTTCTTGTAAAAATAATCGATTTCGATGGCGATGTCCCATTCCTTCACGCCCGGTTTGATGAGCGGGCAAAGGTGGGCGAAGCACTCGTCCGCTATCCCCACGGCTTTTTCGAGTATCTGTATCTCTTCCGGGGATTTACGCATTCTTCGTGCGTTGACAATATCACCCCCCGCCTTGAGCGTGACGGGCGCCAGTTCCGTTTTCATCTGGAAAAAACTGGAGATGGGGAGTCCGTGCTCCTCAAGGCATAGGCGTGATACTTTATTCTTCCTCAATAGCGCGCGTATCGTGGCCACGAGGTCGCTTTTTTGCAATATGAACCGGACACCATCCGGGAGAATGGAACGTGCGTATTCTTCATAGCGCGAATCGGATATAAGGTACGCGTCTTCCTCATCGATAACAAGCGCAGCGTAGGAACCGGCGAATCCGGTAAGGTAACGGATATTCACGAGGTCCGATACGAGGTACGGCGCCTTCCGGGCGGAAATAAGCTCTTTCCTCACATCGGCGAGCCTTTCCGGCTTCATGGGCGCCCCTCCAGGTGTTCGATTATCGCATAGAGCCCGGCGATGTACGAATACCGGCCGAAGCCCGATATCTGTCCCACGCATACCGCCGCGATGATTGACCTGGTTCGAAATTCTTCACGGGCATGTATGTTCGATAGATGAACTTCGACGGCCGGTATACCCGCCGCGGCGATCGCGTCACGAATGGCGATCGAGGTGTGCGTGTACGCGCCGGGATTGATGATAAGGCCCTGGCACGCACGGCTTTGCTGGATGAAGTCAATGAGTGCGCCCTCGGAATTCGACTGGAAGAAGACAATATCCGCTCCAAGCTTCAAGGCCTCGCCGGTCAGGGTTGCGTTGATGTCGTCAAGGGTCGCGGCCCCGTAAATTTCCGGCTCGCGCGTCCCGAGCATGTTCAGGTTGGGACCGTTCACCACGGCGATCGTGTATTTTTTCTTCATCGATATATCCCCCTATTCCTTCGGCTGGAGCCCGGTTTCCATGAACGCCCTCAAATTCTCCGCCTGTATCTTTCCCGAGATATTTTCTTCCGCGAGGATCTCCCGGATCACCTGCTCCGCCGCTTCCCGGTTCTGGGTCTCGTTGAGAAGTATGGAAAGGTTGATCCTGGCCTTGAGACCGAAATCGCTGCCCCGCGGCGCGCCCTCCGCGGCTTTTTGAAAATACACGAGTGCGGTATTTTTCCTGTTATGGAGATAAAGGCTCAGCATTCCCAGGTAATACATGGATTCGGCCTTGTACTCGCTTTCCGTCTGCGACAGCTTGTACAAATAATAATAGGCATTGTCCAGTTGATCTTTTTCAAAATTGAGCTTTCCCGTGTAAAAGTTGATGAATTGCTCGTTCCCCGGAAAATTCGCGAGATACATCGCGTACATGTTGAGCATTTCCAGGTTGCCCGCGGTGAAATAATAGGATATCGCCTCCCTTAAAATCTTTTCCCCGGCCGGGAGCGCCAGCATCCTGTTGAGCGTTCGCGTGAGAAGGATGACGGCTTCCGTTCCCTTTCCCCCGCGAAAATACGCAACTATAGTGAGCGCCGTTTTCCTGTCCTCAAGGCCTGGCTCCAGTATCCCCGCGAGTGTCGCGAGAGCGGCCTCGTATTGTTTCTTTTCGATCAGAATCCCGGAGGACTCTATCCTGGCCCGGTCGGCAAGCGGCGATGCCTGGCATTCCTTAATGAGCCTGGTGAAATAATCGATTGCCTGATCGGGCATGTTTTTCTCCATGTAATACATGCCCAGCAGGTGCAGGGATTCCGCGTACAGCAGGGTGTCATTCTGCAAAAAAGAGCTCACCGTTTGCGCCGTGATAAGATCACCGACCTTGATCGAAGTCCTTGCGATTATGAGAAGGTCCTGGGGCGCGTAATCGCTCAGGGGGCCCGTGAAAATCTTCTTGTAGGCCGATTCGTAATCACCGAGCATGTAATAGCTTCTCCCCAGCCAGAGTGCTGCCTGCTTCGCGGTGTATTCGTCCATGGGGGGCAATTTTCCCTCGGTGCAGGAACGCACCACCTCCTGGTAAACCCCTCCGGCATACAGTGATATGAGCCTGTACAGGAACACCGAACCGGCGAGCGGCCTCCACTTCACGGACAGGTAGCGCGCATAGAAGCTTTCCGCCGCGGCGAAATCCTTGCGGTCGAAACGCTCGTCACCCCATTTAAGGTTTATTTCCCCGGCGATTTCCGTCTCGGGAAATGCGTTTACGATTATCTCCAGGTAGCGCCTGTTGTCCTGCTTTCGCTCGCCTATGAGTTTCGCATAACGGAAGAGAAGCGCATCGGCCCCCTGCCTGTCTAGGTAGCCTGCGACGATCGCGTTCATTGCCAGCTCGGCCGATGCGATATCGTTCAACGCAAGATTTGCAAAAGCGAGAATCTCGAAGCCTTCGTACTTTTTCTCCGCTCCCGGGGTCTGAATATATCTTCCGGCCAGTTCCAGCGCCCTCTTGTTATTGCCCAATTTCCAATATGCATATGAAGCGAAGTAATTCGACTCGCGTGCATAAATGGAGCCGGTTCCCGCAACGATAATTTTTTCGAATCCCTGAACCGCCTTCTCGAAATTCCCGCGATCGAGGGCTACCCGTGAAAGTAAAAATTGCACGAGCTCGATGTCCCGCTGTTCCGCGTAGGTGTTCAAGAGAAGTCCGAGCAGGCGCTCCGCGTCTTCGAGCCTGCCCGCGTCGATATACGCGCGGCTCAGGGAAATCATCGCGATCTTCTGATCCTTCGGGTCTTCCAGCGAAACGGCGTCTTCAAGATAGGGAATAGCGTCCTTGGGATTGCGGCGAATGTATATTTCGCTCAGCGCGAGCGCGGCCTGGCTCCTTAGACCCATCTTGCGAGTGGAATTACGCACTTCCTCGAGAGCCTCGATGCCTTCTCTTTCGCGCCCCTCCGTCAGTAAAATTTTCCCCAGTTCGTACTTTGCGTTGAAATAGAGATCCGATTTTTTCCCGATGAGGATGAAAGATTCCAGGTACAGCTTGGCGGAGTAGGCGTCGCCCATCGCCAGTGAGGAGGTCGCCTTGTAATATTGGGCGTCCGAAAACGGCGCCTCGTTCAGGAGCGAATCCGGAATGTCAAAAAACATTCTCAGGGCGTCGCCGTGCCTGTTCTTCAGCTGGTATATCCTGCCGATAATAAGCCTCGCGTGGGCCTCGACGGGCCTTTCCGACTTTGAGGCAAGCAGGGATTCCAGTACCGAAAGCGCCTCATCGTAATTCTGGTTGAGGAAAAACGCTTCCCCGATCCGTACTATGCGCTGGTTGTTCAGGAGGGCGTTCAAGGATGCGGTGCCCGCCTCCTTCCATTCGATTACGGCCTCGTCGTACCTGCCCTGCATGAAATATATTTCGGCTATCCTGTCCCTCGCGGTGATCGCGAGCGGGGAGGACTTTGACTGGTCGATAAATCTCCGGAATTCGTCAATGGCGCGGATAAATTCCTTCAGGTAGTAATGCGACTCGGCGATCCAGAACCTGGATTCGGCGCAGAGTTCCTGCGACGTGCAGGTGAGGACGAACCTGTTGAATTCGAAAATCGCCGCCTTGTACTTCTTCTGGTTGAAGACCGAAAGCGCGAGATAATACCAGGCCTTGTCCCGATACTCCGAGCTGTCCCCGTTCTCCACGACCTTCCTGAACAGCAGTTCGGCCGATCCGAAATTTCCCGATTTAAAAG
Source organism: Spirochaetota bacterium (assembly GCA_004297825.1). Lineage (NCBI taxonomy): Bacteria > Pseudomonadati > Spirochaetota > Spirochaetota bacterium. The sequence goes on along the minus strand of SCSX01000086.1, from coordinate 20,245 downwards.
CCTCGCTTGCCTGCTCGAAATGCGACTGGACACCATTGGCCGCGAAGGCGACCTGGCAGCAAAGCAACAGCAAGGCGATAACCACGTGCGAAATGCGCATCATATAGATTTACAGAATATCCTGATAGTGTTGAGGGCCTGCATGGAGGCCATTGTCCTGACGCGCTCCCGGTCTCCCATGATCATGGAGCTGAACGTGCGGGTCCCCGAGCGTGTCGCAAATCCGAAACATACCGTACCGACCGGTTTTGTATCCGTTCCGCCCCCCGGGCCGGCTATGCCGGTAATCGAAACGGCGATATCCGCACCAGACCGCATGCGCGCCCCCTGTGCCATGGAAGCCGCGACAGCCTCGCTCACGGCTCCCTCCGCATCGATTAGTTCACCGGGAACCCCAAGCAGGTCCGTTTTCATGGCATTTCCATATGCGACAACGCCGCCCATGAACACCCGGGAGGAACCGGGTATGTCCGTAATGAGCTGGGCCACCGTTCCGCCCGTGCACGACTCCGCACAGGCCACGGTTAAATTCTTTTCAACAAGGAGCGCTACCACCTCATCCTCCATGCTTGCGGAGGAATTGGCAAGCATATTATCGCCGAATACGCGGTGCAGGGCCTCGATCAGCACGGGCCCGTCGAACGGCCTACCCTCCTTTTGCAGAAAGGTGAGCGTGTTGATCCCGGGACGCGTGGTGATGCCCCATTCGACGTCGTCCGTGAGCGCGGGAAGCGAACGAACCGCCGCGTCTACCTCCGCCTCCCGCATCATCGCCACACGAACTGCGAGAAAACCGCGTTCTATTAAACCGAATCGGTTTGCAAGATACGACATCACGTGAGTGTCGAACATCCATCGCATCTCCCGGGGAACGCCCGGCATTACGATAAGGATTTTACCGTCTACTTCCAGGGCATATCCTACGGCGAGCCCTATATCGTTCGGGAACACCGCAGCGTTACGCGGGACGCTTACCATCTTACTATCGCCGCCGATCGCGGACCGGTTCATGGACGAGAAGAACTCGTCCATCCGACGTCGAGAAGGCTCGTGGATTTCGATAACCAGTCCATAGAGCGATGCGAGCGTTTCGGTAGTAAGATCGTCATTCGTAGGCCCCAGGCCCCCCGTAAGGAGCACGACGTCGGCATGCGCGATCGATTCCGACGCGGCCCGCCCGATATCTTCCCGGTCATCGCCCACGGCCACATGACGGCGCACCTTGAAACCCCGATCGAAGAGCCTGCCGCTGAGAAAATGGGCATTGTCGTCGCGGACACGACCATACATCAGCTCGCTGCCCGTCGATATGATGATTGCTTCCGGCATGCTTACATCCGTTCCGGCGCCGTTACCCCGAGCAGGTGCAGACCGTTTTTAAGCACGATGCGCACGCCGTCACACAGGGCCAGAAATGAGTTTCTTTGCACCGGGTCGTCGGCAAGTACGCGGTGTTCAGTATAGAACCGGTGATACCCCTGGGCAAGTCTCAGGAGGTGGTTGGTTATCCTGTGGGGCTCGCACGTGTTCGCCGCATCCGCGATCTCCTCGGGGAAACGCGCAAGCAGCTTCAGGAGCGCGACGGCCTCGGGATTTTTCAACTGGTCCCCTTCCATGGATTCGGGCGCGTAACCAAGGCCGCGCTTTTCGGCCTCCCGGAAAATCGAGCAGATTCGCGCATGCGCATATTGTAAATAGAACACCGGGTTTTCGGAGCTTTGCTTTTTCGCGAGCGCGAGATCGAAGTCCAGGTGGCTGTCGGTGGAGCGCATCACGAAGAAATACCGCGCGACGTCCACGCCGATCTCGTCGAGCAGCTCGCTCATCGTGGAAAATTTCCCCAGCCGCTTTGACATCTTCACAAGCTCCCCCTCCATGACCAGGTTCACCTGCTGTGCAATGAGCACCTTGAACGACCCTTCCCCGTATCCGAACGCCTTCATGGCCCCCGCCATGCGCGCGATGTATCCGTGATGATCCGGGCCCCAGATATCGATGATAAGGTCGTATCCGCGGCGTATCTTATCCCGGTGATACGTGATATCCGCGAGCAGGTAGGTCGGCCTGCCGTCATCCCGTACCACGACACGGTCCTTGTCGTCCCCAAAATCGGTGGACCGGAACACGCATTTCCCTTCTTCCGTGTAAAGGAGCCCGCGTGCCTCCATTTCTTCCTTTGTACGGGGGACCTCGCCCGCCTCGTGCAGCGAGCGCTCGCTGAACCAGGCGTCAAAATTGACATTGAACCGCGCGAGATCGCGTTTCTGTCCCGACACGTTCAGCTCGATCGCCTTCCTGGCCATGAAGTCGATTTTCTGGGCCTCGCCGGAAAGCCTGTCGACATCCTGGGCGAGATTATCCTTTATATACGCGGCGATGTCCTTCACATACGCGCCGTGGTAGCCGTCCTCCGGAAAGTTGACGGTTTCGCCGGCGAGCTCACGGTAACGGCATAGTACCGATAAGCCCAGAAGGTCGACCTGGTTCCCGAAGTCATTTACATAGAACTCTTTCTCGACGTTGTCCCCCGCTGCTTCGAGCAGGTTGGCGAGGGTATCCCCGATAGCCGCCGCGCGCGCCGATACGATATTCAACGGACCCGTCGGATTCGCCGATACGAATTCGATGTTCACCCTGCGCGGCTTCTCCTTCCTGTTTCTGCCATAGTCGTCCCGCGCGGACAGTACGGTCTTTAGAACGCCATACAGATACGCGCTGGAAAGAAATATGTTTATGAAACCGGGCTTCACGACATCCACGCGTTCAAGCATGTCCGAACCCTGCATGTAGCGCGCTATCACCGACCCTATTTCGAACGGGGAGCGCCTGAACACGCGCGCCGCTTCCATGGCGAACGGCGTGGCGTAATCCCCGAATTTTTCTTCCTTAGGATATTCGATCTTGATAGGGGGGGTGTCTCCGGAGGAAATGGCCCCGTCCTTTTCCGCGCAGGCGAGCGCCTCGCGTACGATCCCTTCAATCATGTCCTTGGTGTTCACCTTGCCGCCTCGCGGGCCGCCGGGCCCGCACGCCGGCCGTGTAATTCACGGCAGGCGCGTCTCGCATTTTTGATTTTTTTAATTACGGACATTGGCCTATTCCCGGAATAATTTTTGTCAACCATTTAATAAAGTACTTGAAAGTTGGCCCGCGCGACGACAAACTCCAGAAACCTAGACTTGAATTCCTTCACTCGAGGGAGAACCCATGAAAAAGTTCCTGCAGACGCACAAGAATTACGCGATCGGTATTGCGGTTTCATTGCTTACATTCCTGGTGTTCGGCGCCATCTACACCCAATCGAACCTTCTTGACGGATTGGAAAACGGTTCCGTCAATTTCCGTTTCTTCCTGCGCGACCCTTCCGAAAAATCAAAGAAACTCCAGGAAGGCGTCAAAATAACCAAGCCCAATCCGCGCGCACGCAAGGATATAATGATCGTCGGCCTGGATGAGAATACCATACGGAAATTCACGGAACAGGGAATCATGTGGCCTTACCCGTGGAACATGCACGCCAAATTCACCAAGTTTATCGGCAGCGGCAATCCCAGGGCCATATTCTTCGATATCATGTTTCTCGACCATAAAAAGTACGAGGACGATCTCGCAGACGCGCTCAAGGAGGCGAAGGTCGCCTTCCTCGACTTTCCCTTTGAAACCGAGGATGTAGACGTCAAGTATTCCGATATCAAGGAGCGCATCGAGATACTGAACCGCGTAAAATTTCCCGTCGACCCGAATGACAAGACGCAAAAGTGGGTTGAAGAAGTCGTTCCGCCCACGCCCAAGCTCGCAAGCGCCGCGAAGGGGATCGGGTATGCGAACATCCGGCCGGACTCGGACAGTATCAACAGGAAACTGCCGCTCCTCATCAAGTTCAACAACGCGTATTATCCGTCCATCGACCTCGTACTCGTAATGCACTATTTCGGCATTGATGCGAAGGATGTCGAAATCAATATGGGTAGTTATGTAAAGCTCAAAAATCTTCCTGCCGACAGGATGGCGAAGCCCAATGATGCCCGGGAAATTCGCATCCCTATTGACGATAAAGGCTTCATGGACATCAATTTTATCGGCGGCCCGGGAAGCTTCAGCAATATTCCCTACTACTATTTCGTGAAGGACGGCAAGGACACATCGAAATCCCTGGAAAACAAGATACTGCTTGTCGCCGCGTACTCGGTAACGGGGGTCTCCACCGACATACACAAATCCCCCTACGGCGACCTGTTCGGGATCGAGCACCACGCCAATGCGCTTAACACGATCCTCAACCAGGACTTCATCGTGAAGTTCTCGGAGGGCCAGAACCTTTTGCTCCTCTTCGTGATCTCGCTGCTCATGGGATTCACCGTCTCCAAGTTTTCCATAGTGAAGTCGCTCATCGTAACCGTTCTGCTTTCGGTCGCGTACGTCGTGGCCGCGTACCTGCTCTTCGACAAGGCCAATATCATCATCGCCTTCGCGACCCCCATAATCCAGGTGGGTGCCACGTTTACCGTGATCACCGTCTACAGGGTCCTTACCGAGCAGCGCGAGAAAAAATATATCCGGCAGACATTTTCCAAGTTCGTATCCAAGTCCGTGGTGGACGAGCTTCTTCAAGATCCGGAAAAACTCAAGCTTGGCGGCGAAAAGAAAATCCTCACCGTGCTCTTCTCCGACATCCGCGGATTCACCTCCATCTCCGAAAAGCTTTCACCGGAAGCCCTTGTCGAACACCTTAACGAATACCTCGAGGCGATGACCGAGCTCGTGTTCAAGTACGACGGCACGCTCGACAAATACGTGGGCGACGAAATCATGGCGTTCTGGGGCGCGCCCATTCCTCAAGATGACCACGCGATTCTCGCCAGCAAGTGCGCTGTGGAAATGATGAGCAAGCTTCGTGAGTTGAACATTGCGTGGACCCATATGGGAAAACCCGAGCTTCATATAGGCATCGGCCTGAACACCGGGGACATGGTCGTGGGCAACATGGGATCCTCGTCGCGCATGGACTACACGCTCATGGGCGACAATGTCAACCTCGGGGCGCGTCTCGAGGGAACCAACAAGGTTTACAGCACCGATATCATCATCAGCGAATACACGTATGAATACGTAAAGGACCAGGTGATTACGCGCGAGCTGGATCTAATACGGGTTAAGGGAAAACAGTTACCCGTGAAGATCTACCAACTAGTCGACATCAAGTAGGTGGAATTCGGCGGCATCGGCGCCTTTCTGAATGGCAATTAACGGGTCCAGTGCATGTCCCCGGAGCACGACGGGGACATGCATGATCCGCGGGGGCGAGCCCGGTTCCGTAGCCGGGGATGTGAACATGAGCGCGATGGGAAGCTGAAATCCAAAGTAAAAACTGTACGGCCCGAATGCGCGGAAGTTCAGCCTGTCGCTTTCGATAGTGAGGTTGCGCAGGAAAAAGGAGTCGCTTTTCTGGGCAAGCGTGATGGTCGCCTTCTCTACCTGAATATCCTCCGGGGTGATCCCGGGAAAGTTATTCCCCGACAGAAATTCTGCAAGCTTTCTTTGCAGCGAGGTTTCCTTAAAATCGCCATCCGCCAGTCGTATGGTGATGTCGCCTTTGCCCGTTTCCACCAGGTGCGCCATGCGATACCCGCTTGCCTCGTAATCGAAGCGGATGGCGCATTCGCCTTTCGCGCGCCCCGGTGCTTTCATATCCTTGTAAAACCGGCCTACATCGAATTTTTCAACCCCGCCCTTCAGTTTGATATTCGCGTAATCGCCGTTGAGAAAGCTTTGCAGCTCCATCGTATAAGTCCCGCCGTAACCCGAGAGGGCAAATGAGTCCATCTGAACCACGCCGCGATCGAGCCGCACCGCCGTTTTAAAGCCCGTCAGCGCGGCGGCGGATTCGCCGAACGAAAGCCTGTCGATGGCGCACTCAATTGAAATGGAATTATTATTTGCGAAAATACCCGCGGGCCTTTTGCGGAACAGTATCTCCTCGAATCCCCTGAGCTTGTCTTCGAACGCGCTTTTTATCGCCCACTCCGACATTCGGGAAATGAGAAACCATGCGTCGCCGGCCATAGCGGAACGTCCTTTTACCTCTACCCCGGTCCTGGAGCGGAACGGCCGCCATGAAGATACGACGGATTTCACTGAACAGGAAAGATCCGCCCCTCCGCGGTCCGTCATGGAATTGAACTCGATGGCGTCATCCGTGCATACGAGCGTCGCATCCGCGTTTTTAATTATATACGATTTCGCCCGGGGTGTACCGCGCCAGAGAGAAAGCGATTCGACTTTTCCCGTTACATTGATCGATGAGGTCTTTTTCCCCGACAGATCTAAAAATACTTTTCCCTGTGCCGAAGCCGTACCGCCGTATGACACGCCGCGCAGCGGAGAAAAGACCAGAGAAAGCTCGGATAGTTTTATCTGGTTTGTCGAAAACGAGAGATCTATATAGCGTTCCAATTCACCTGATGCGAGCGCCCCGGTTACGGAAAGTTTAAGGTTATCATCGTAAATTCTCAGGTCCCGGAACACGATCTTGTCGAAATCATCCAATATATCCGCGGTCAAATCGATATTGAGATTTTCGTTCGCCACCACCGAGTGCGCGCCTTCGCCTTCCCCCTGCAATATATTCAGGTTGTTGAACCGCATGCTGCCCTGAATTCCGGTCTCGTTCGCGAGCGTTCCCACCTTGAGCTCGGCTGAAAACCCTCCAAAATACGCAAGGTTCGATTCCCACTCCTCGGAAGAGTGCACGTTCAGGTGCGAGAGGTCCACATTGTCGAGTTCAATTGAATTCTTCGTGCCCGTAATGCCGGATTTTCCGTCCAGCTTCAATTCTCCCTTCGCAGTAAATTTTCCCGGGGAAATGTCCCTGGTTTTACCGGGCATGACTTTTCCGCGAATTTCATAATCTGCGCGTCCATCCGTCAGACTCAGTCCACCCCTCACGTCGGTCATTTCGACCGATAATCTCTTGTCGTTGATGCCCTCGGCGTACGTTACCGTTGTATCGTTCAGTTCGATATCGAACGCTCCGGGATCGGCGTGCATCATCTCGGCGGGCGGCCTGGCATCCCTGATCGTCTCGCTGAAAAATTCCGCATAGCTGAGGCCCAGTTTTTTGGCAATAGCGATCTCGGCGCCGTTAAATTCGATCTTCCTGACCAGGAGGCTTCCCCTGAGCAGCCTGAACAGCGACAGGTGCACGATGGTTTTATCGGCGCGCAAGATGTGCTGGTTGTCGTTAAAATCGCTCGATACCGAAACACTGAGCTTCGATATGGCGACGTTACCGAACGTGCTGAACGAAATGTCGTCGAATTTTACCGCCCGGTTGAAATTGTCCTTAAAGAATACGGTAACGGACTCCTTCAGGGTTTTTTCCGGAACCGCAAAAAACAGGACCGCTCGGAAAATGAGCAGCAACGCGACAGGGCCGCCAATCGCCGCCAAGCCGTATATTATTATTGACTTTTTTCTTTTTATCATGCAGTTTGATAGTAGTACGACGTATCTATAGTGATGCCCCTGAAGTCCGTCAAGTAATATTATGGGGCGTCGTAGTTGCGACAGGTGAGGATTGGCAGGAATTCATGGAAGAGAGGACATACATTCAGAATCTGCTGGAATCTTCCGGCAAATTCGACATACAACAGCACCAGGGTCTTAATTTCAAGAAGACCCACATGTCCTTTACCGGTACGCCTCGAAAGCACCCGACCGACAAGACGAAGGTGGTGCTGGTGGCAGAGCCGTTCGGATCACGTTCGGTAATGTACGAGTTTTCACTCTCGTCGATCGCGTACATCGAGGAAGTGGAGACCATTACCGACTCCGCCGGGAAAAGCGCCTTCGTCATGCGACTCTGGGTAAGGAAGGGTGAAATTGCGAATAAAATCGAGCCCTTTCTGGTCTGAAAGGCGGGCCGGGTTTATCCCCCATTATTTAAATAATATTTGATTTTTTAGATTCGATCCGCCAAACTTTCGTCTATTCTCTCTTCAGGGAGAGTTAATCTTGTAAGTGCGACCACGGCAAAATGGCAAAACATAAAATCGGGACCATTCATCAGAAGAACAGGATCATCGACAATATCATCCGTACGATCGTCGAGAAAGACCACTTCCTCATTTGCGGGCACAAGACACCCGACGAGGACTGCATCGCATCCATGGTCGCGTTTGCGATCCTGCTGACCAAGTTCGACAAGACGCCCATGATTTACCTTGGCGGATCGATGCCGGCCAACCTTTCCTACCTGCTCAACATCTGCAAGTATAACTCGATCCGGATCATCAATGAAAAGCAGGCCATCAGGAACGCGGTCGATGTAATCATCATCTGCGATACGCCTAAAAAGACCATGTTGAATATCAACCGGAAAATTTCGGCCATGTTCGCCGACAAGAAAATAGTCAAGATAGAGATCGACCACCACCTCGGGGGCGACAGCGACTATATCGGCGATCCTGAATACTCTCTGGTCACCGACGCCTCGTCCGCAAGCGAGCTGGTCGGCTACATCGCCCTCAAGCTCCGGACCAGGAAGGAACTCCTCAACGAATACCTCATCTCCGATCCGTTTTCGCGCAATCTGGTGCTCGCTATTCTAACGGGAATTGTGGGCGATACCCAGATGGGCAAATTTCTGAAATCAAAGCGCGAACACCACTTTTACAATATCTTTTCGGATATGTATAATTCGATACTTCAGCGGACGACGGTCAAGGAGACGAATTTCACCGATATCGGCCAGGTGTTCAAGGAGCTGCAGCATCTCTCCGAGGACGAGGAGCGCTGCTACAGGTTCATTTATGAAAAAAAGCAGATTGCCGATTCCATCGGGTACGTGCTTCTTCGCAAGGGTGACATGAAAAAACTCTCATCCCTGTACGATGGCGAAACCATAATCACCGTAACGAGGGCGATCGCGGACACCCTTGCGGAGGAAAGCGGAAAGCTGAGCCTGCTGTGTTATTACGACCAGGGTCACGGCCTTGTCCAGTTCAGGATGAGAAGGAGCCGCGCATTTAAGAGTTTTGATCTCAGGGACGTTCTCAAGATATTCGAAATCCCCAACGGCGGCGGGCATGAAGGGGCCATAGGCTTTCGCGTCGAGGAAAATAAAATATCCGATATCGACGCCTATCTGAATGACTTTCTCGTCACCATGGAAAAGGAGCTAGCCGGCTTTTCGTAATTCCGACAGCTCGAATTCCGCCAGCCGGTTTTCCGCGTCCAGGTTCACGACGCGCTCGAAGCAGCGGATGGCGTCGATTTTCGCCCCCTGCTTCTTGTACGCCATTCCCTGCGCGTACAGTGCATTCACGAAATTCTGGTCTATCCGCAGCGCTTCCTCGAGCATTTCAATGGCCTTCAGGTAATCCAGCATCTGGTAATGCGCGGCCCCCGCGATGTAATACGCGTACTTGTTTCTCGTGTCGTGCTGCAGGTACTCGTTGATGCTCTCCACGGCCTTCCCGAAATTGTTTATACGGAAATAGGTTTTCGCGAGATTGTATATGAGCTTCCTGTTCTTGGGATAAAGGCGGAGTCCCCGTTCCAGGTAATCGATCGCCTCGTAATACTTTCCCTCATTCACGAGGCTTTTGGAGCTTTTAATGATGTCGATGGCCTCGTCACGGGCGAGCTCGACGACCATCAGGGTGATGTCGTCCTCAACCTGGGTGTTGCCGATATAGCGCTGTACGTCGTCTATAATCGCGCTCGTAAAGTCTTCGAGGGTAAGATGCTTGAACTTGCGTATCGCCTCGGTGAGCCGCTCGACCGAGTATTCGCGGCGCTGCTCGTCGACCGCTTCGCTGATGCCGTCGGTATAGAGTATTATCCGGTCATTGTAATTGAGCCTGGCCGACTTTTCCTCATAGGTGTCCCGCGCTTCTTCGATGGCCCCGATGAACAATCCGTTGGTGTCGAGAAGCTCGATTTTTCCCTCGTCCCTCCTCAGCAGTATGGCCTTCTGATGGCTCGCGTTGGAATACGACAGATTATATTCCTCGTCGAAGGCGAGGAAAAAGCACGTCAGGTAATCCTGTGTTTTCACGTGGTCGATAAGGCTCTGGTTTACGTCCTGAAAAATACGCCGGGGGGAATCGTACTTCGCGCATGCGTTACCGAACGCGATTTTCGCCATCGTGGTCACGAGGGCGGCGGGTATACCGTGCCCCGACACGTCCGCGATGAGCAATCCGAGCTTGTTTCCCTTGAGCTGGAACACGTCGTAGAAATCGCCGCCTATCTTCTCCATGGCGATGTAGCGCACCGAAAATTTCATTTCGTTCCAGTCGTCTATTTTTCCGGGGAGAATGCCGCGCTGTATCGTGCCCGCGATATCGAGCTGCTTCTGGATAAGATCGTCCCTTTCCTTCAGGTCCGAGAGCGCGCTCTGGAGCTCCATGGTGCGCTGCTCGACCTTCGTTTCCATGTTTTTGCGGTGCTCCTCGATCTCCCGCGCCATTTCCATGAGCCCGAACTCGATGACCGAGAATTCCCGGTCGAGCGAGAGGACCTCGAATTTATGCTGCGCGCCCCCTGCGACGGCGATCGAGAATTGTTTCATGTCGTTGAGAACGCGCAGCATGGAATTCGTATTCACCATCATGAGCAGGATGGCGGTCAGCACCGATGCCAGGAAATACGCGACCATCGTGGTAACGTCGATTTCCCGGAAATACATGCCCTTCTGGATGAGGGCCGCAAAGGTGATGAGGGTGAGCACCATGAGGATAACGAAGAAGCTGAATTTAAAATTAATCCCGATTAACATGCGCGGATTTACAATGATACCGCGCCTTCTCAGCTCGTTATAGCAGGTCGCCCTCTCCCTCCCGGTCAGGATTTCGGTGAGAAGGTAGGTCGACATCCCGTATAATATCCAGAGCACCATCATGGCGACCCCGGTGGCCTTGATAAGGTGCCGGAATTCCCCGGCATCGAATGTCCCGGTCATCTGCATTTCGATATAGACGAAAACGGCCACGAACACGCCCGCGAGCATGGCATGATACACCCCGGCGATCATGTTATAGAGGGGCAGTTCCGATACATAGACATAAAGTTTCCGAAGCTCATCGTCGGGAATTGCCGGGTTCAGCTCGTTTCCGGAAATATTGCGGTTAATCGAACGGAGCGATTTATAAAAGGCGGGAATCCTGATTCCCGTCAACATGCCGAATTCGAAATAATGGTGAAACGCGACAATACCCACCGCCCAGGGAAGCCAGCGTGCAATATAGCCGATAAGGGGACTGTCCTGTGATACGATGAACGCGGTTCCGATAAAATAGCCAAAGAGGCCGCTTATCCAGCCGCCCATTACCGTGATGAAGACCAGGGCGAATGTGTAATTGATTTTGCGGGCGAGAAAATAAAAGAACCTCATGGCATACCCTTTTCCGTTCGAAGAGTCGTCGGGCCGCTACTATTCGCGGCTAGGCTAGCAGACTGGTATGTAAATTCAACCACAAAAATTATCGTCCCGTGCGGGAGCCCTCTGCGTCAACGACATCGGGGATTTTCACGCACCGGATTCCCCCGATCGCGTCTTCGCGGAGGTTGGGGATACCTCCCACCTGGCGCCGGGTGACCCTGATTTCTTCCGCTTTTGAATACCACGCACCCCCCCGGAGGACCTTAACCTGGGTGCCGAAAAGCCTGTTGGTATTCCTGGAACCCATATAGGCGCGGTACCAGCTCGATGTCCATTCCGGGGCGTTGCCCGCCATATTTACAATCCCGTAGGGGGAATTACCCTCGCCGTCCAGGTCCGTGACAGGCACCAGGCCGCGCGCCTGTCCGGCTTTTTCACCATCCCCGGCGGATCCACCGCTTAACGACTCTGCACAATTGGCGACACCGGGCTTGAAGCGGTTTCCCCAGGGAAAGCGGATCGGCTTCTTCCTGTACTCGAAGCGGTCTCCGGCTTTGAAGGGATCGAGTCCCTGGCCGCGGGCCGCCTTCTCCCATTCCTCTTCCGTGGGAAGACGCTTCCCCGCCCAGTGCGCGTAGGCTTCGGCTTCCGTATAGGTCACGATAACAGGCAGGCGCTCCTCACCGGGGGGAATCACTTTCCCGCCCCAGGCCCGCGGGGGCGACGTCTTCTCCGCTGTACTATACGCAAGATATTCCTCGTTCGATACTTCGAACCGGTCGATGTAGAAGGCCGGAATGTCCAGGACCTGCTCGGGAGATTCATCGGCGTCGCCGTCTTGTGCGCCGAACACGAACCTTCCGGCCGGGACGAGCACCATTTCCCTGGAATCCCCGGCCGAGATAATCTCCTTGCGAAACACGACCGGGTTCCCGGCCAGCTTCTCGGGCTGCGGGGTCGGTATAATTTTTACCGGCACTTCCGTTCCGACCGTCATCCCGGATCGAACGAGGGAATCGTCATACCCTTCGTTCAACCTGTACCGTCCCAGGGCCCTGAAGCACTGGGCGAGCCCGCATGTTTCGCGTCCGGATTTGATGATGTCGACCGAGCCTATCGGCTCCCCATTTTCAATTAAAATGTACCGTGCTTCCCCCGGCTCGTTCTCGAAGAGGATGGTGACGAGGGAGTCCTTTCTCTTCGACTCGATTCGGCCCTTGATTTCCAGGGACGCCCACCCGATCTCCGCGGCCGTTATCAACGCCGCGGCGAGGATGATGAAAAGACCGAAATACCATATTTTTCTTCTATTCATAACCTGTTTGCGCGCACGCATGCGCTTCTTATTTCGACAGCCGGGAAGTACCCGTTCATGAGTGAAACTCCGCACCATCGGGCCAGCGGAGGCAGCTCAATACGCCCCCGTACACCGCGCCTGTATCGATCCCGATAATATTGTGCTCGCGATCACGATATATCTTCCGGTACGAACCGGTAAGGTAGATGGTAGGCGTATGTCCGAATATAACCGTTTTTTCCCACCGTCGATTCGACCGGAAAAAATCCTCCCTGATCCATGTCAGGTCATGGGCGGATTGCGCCTCTATACTGTATATTTTCGGATTGAGGCCCGCGTGAACCGCAATGAAATTTTCCCCCTCGAAAAATAGCCGCAATGAATTGAAAAAGTCCAGGTGACCGGCGGGTACTTCAAACAGGCCGCCCCGGTGCTTACGGTAGCTCCTGATGGTGCTGTCCCCGCCGTTCATCCGGTATATGTTGGAATTGAGCCCGCGCTCGGCGTAATCCAGGAAGAGGCCTTCATGGTTGCCTTTCAGGAAAACGCAATTTCTCCGATCCGAGAGACCGCGCAGGTATTCGATCACCTCGAACGACTCGGCTCCCCTGTCGATGTAATCGCCCAGGAACACGAGGGTGTCGTCCCGGTTCATTTTTTCGTCTATGCGCGTGTAAAGGGAATCGAGCTTCTCCAGGCAGCCGTGAATATCGCCTATCAGGTAATACATTGAATCACCCGGTGCCGGCCGGGACCGGCGGCAGTTCTTCCCTCAGTTTCTCGATTGTCGCCGCGGCGACGCGTTCGTCCGGAGCGTCCGTCACCCCGAAAATCCACTCGCGCTCGATCGTGATCATCAAAACGCCGCCGCCTTCCAGGCGCTTCTGGGCGATGCGCCGGGTTCCCGCGTCTCGAAGCTCCAGTGCCCCGCTTCCCGCCAGTGCCCCCGTGAATTCCCTGAGCGCCTGCCCGGGGGAGTCCTTTCGCGCGTAGATGACCGATATCGCCAATCCGTCCTTGATGCGCCGCCGCATGAAAAAAGCGCCCGAGGAGGGAATAAAGCCCAGTCCCTCCGGGTAATAGCTCACCCGGAATCTGTCCGATTCGCCGCCAAAGGTATCGACGTCGGAAGGGAGCCGTTCCCCCGTGGACATGAGTGCCGCGCAGACCGATTCCGCGCATGCGAGCATATCTTTTCTTGCCTCACGGGATCCCGTGCCGACCGAAACGATCCCGCAGAACCTTCCCTTTCTGAATCGAAGAACGCGGTCCGTACAGCAGGCATCGTCCGCGTTCGCGACGGTTATGCCTTCCGGTTCATGAATCGGGTCGAGCCTGCCCATGAGACCGAACGCATCGAGGGCGGAGGGCGCCTCGTACAACTCCAGGGACAGTTCCCTTCCCGGATCGGAGTACCACACGAAGGACATGCGCGCGGCCGCCTCCAGGCGGAAACGCGCCGCGAGGGCCGCTTTTTCGGGGCCCAGGAGGGATATATCGGTCCCCTGAAAGCTGCGCGGTGCATCCCGGAGTTTCCATCCCGGGAGGTCCGATTCGCGCGGCAGCGCATCCTGAATCCGTTGTCCCGTCGTCGCGGCGGTCGCACAGGACAGCACCGCAGCCAGCACGGCGGGAGCTACAAGCATCCTGACGCGGGACGAGATGCTACTCGTTGACCTTGAGCGCACGGGGATTAATGGCATCCTGGAAGCCCTCCCCCACCAGATTGTAGGCGGTGATGGTAATGAAGATAAAGGAGCCCGGAATAAGTGTCAACCACCACGCGAAGTCCATGAAGTCGCGCGATTGGGAGAGGATATCCCCCCAGCTCGGGGTGGGGGGCTGGACGCCAAACCCCAGGAAGCTGAGCGACGATTCTATGAGAATGGTAGACGCGACCCCGAATGTCGCGGAGACGAGCACGGGGGCGAGACTGTTGGGAAGCATGTGCCTGAAGATGATCACCGCGTCCCTGACGCCGAGCGAACGCGAGGCCTGTACGTATTCCATCTCACGCAGCTTCAGGAATTCGCCGCGGACGATCCGCGCGATCCCGGTCCAGCCGGTTATGCCTATGATCACCATCACGTTCACGAGGCTGGGTCCCACCAAGGCGAGCATGGTAAGTATAAGGAAAAAGGTGGGGAAACAAATCACTATCTCGATTACCCGGGAGATCACGATATCCACCGCGCCCCCGTAATAGCCGGCGATCGCACCGATCGCCATGCCTATGCTCACGTATATGATCACCGCGATAAGTCCCACCATCATGGAAACCCGTGCCCCGTGGACCATGCGCGCCGCCAGGTCCCTGCCCTGTTCGTCGGTACCCAGCCAGTGCGCCCCGCCGGGACCGGTGACGATCGAATCGAGATCATATTCCGAATACGAATACGGTATGGGCGGGAAGAGCTTGAAGCCCTTCACCGCAGGGTTCCTGAGATCGACGTCGCGAAGCTCGGGGTAGTTGAAGAACAGGGGGAAAAACACCCTGGATTCGCCCACGAAGACATAGGGCTTATCGTTCGCGATAAGCGGGGCGAGGAGCGCGATCGAAAGGAGAATGCCCACCACGCATAATCCCGCCAGGGCGAGCCTGTTCCTCCTGAACTGATGCCAGACATTACGCCAGTATCCGCGGTACGCGCTCATGCCTTCGCCTCCAGCCGTATGCGCGGATCGACCACGCTGTACATGATGTCCGCGACAAGAATCCCCATAAGCGTGAGCATCGCCGATATCGACGCGATCGCCATGATCACGGGAATGTCCCTGGACAGTATCGCCTCGAACGCGAGGAGCCCCATCCCGGGGATCGAAAAAATCGATT
The DNA here is from genome assembly GCA_004297825.1 of Spirochaetota bacterium. Taxonomy (NCBI): domain Bacteria; kingdom Pseudomonadati; phylum Spirochaetota; species Spirochaetota bacterium. The sequence goes on along the minus strand of SCSX01000086.1, from coordinate 4,729 downwards.
CCACGATCACGCTTCCCCCCAGCAGGCCGGGTAGTATGCTCGCCATAAGGGTGACGAGCGGGACGAGCGAATTCCGGAACGCGTGAATGAAGACTACCCTGGAGCGGCCCAGGCCCTTCGCGCGCGCCGTCACGATATATTGCTGGCTGATCACCTCGAGCAGGTTTGCGCGCATGTAGCGCGCAAGGAAGGCGAATCCCCCGTAGGTGAGCGTCACGACGGGAAGGACGAGGTGCCACGTCACGTCGCCGAGATACCGGTACCAGGGATAATCCGCCGCGCCGTCGGACACGATGCCGCCGAGCGGAAACAGGTTGAGGAACTCGCCCCCGCTGAGCACCATGAGAAGCAGTAGTCCCACCCAGAAGCTGGGGAGAGAATAGAGCACGAAGAGCGCGACGCTCGAAACGCGGTCATAGAGCGAATCCTTCTTGAGCGCCGATACGATCCCCGCCGGGATGGATATGATATAGACGAGCACCATGCTGATGATGTTGAGCGCGAGAGTAATCGGGAGCGATTCGGCGATGCGGGCGCTCACGGGACGGCCGTCCTTTCGCGAGGTTCCGAAATCGAGCACCACCATTCTCCCCAGCCACTCGAAATACCCGGTGATAATGGGCTTGTCAAGTCCGTACAGCCGGCGCTCCTCTTCCATGGCCTGCTTCGCCGCGGCGGTCGTCTTGAGCTCGCCCTGCATCCCGGCGCGCAGGCTCGTGTAATCCCCCGGCGCCAGGCGGACCATTGAATAGGTTATCAGGCTGATCCCCAGGAAGGTCGGCAGTATGAGAAGGAGCCGCTTCAGCAGGTATTTACTCATGCGTTTTCCTTACCTTCCATTCGTGGAGATTAAGTCCCTTCGGGTGCACGCGGACGCCGTCGAAGCGCCTGCTCACCGTCACGAGATTCGGATTGCAGAACAGGAACGTATACGGCTGCTCCTCGTGCAGAATCGCATGCAGCCGGTGGAGCATGCGTATCCGCGCCTCTTCATCGTACTCGACACGGAATCTCTCGATGAGCGCGTCGGCCTCGGGGTTGGAGAAACCGCAGTGATTGGAGCCCTGCGTTATCTGCGAGGAATGCCAGAGCTGGTACGGGTCCTCCTCGAATCCGAGCGACCAGCCCAGGGTGACCGCGTCGAAGTCGCGCGCGTCCAGCTTTTGCACGAACACGGCCCATTCGAACCGGAGGATATCCATCTCGATGCCGTTTTTCATGAGGTCTTCCTTGAGTATGGTGGAAAGCCTCTCGGCGAACTTGCTGGCCGAAGAAATGGCGATCTTGAACGAAAATTTTTTTCCGTCCTTGTCGAGTATCCCGTCGTTGTCGGTATCGGACCACCCGGCCTCTTTCAATAGCTCCCTTGCGCGGGCCGGATCGTAGGGCCAGGGCTTGATCGAGGCGTCGTATGCCCTGCTGTTAATATAGGCCGTCCCGCTCACGATTTTGCCCAGGCCGAAATTCAGCTTCTCGAGTATTCCCTCGCGGTTGACCATATGCGTGAGCGCGCGACGCACACGCCGGTCGTTAAAAGGTTCGCGGCGCGCGTTCCAGCCTATGTAACTGTAATTGGGCGTGTAGTATTCGAGTTTGTAAAAACCCCGGTCGAATTTTTCGGAATTTGTCTGGCGCACCCACTGGATGGGGCGCAGCGACACAAGGTCGAGCTCGCCCTTTTTGAGCATCTGGAGCGCGACGTTCGGCTCCTGCACGATCTTGTAGACGATTCGGTCGATCTCGGGCGCCCGGTCGCGGAAACGCGGGTTCCGCGCGAGTGTAATGCGCTTGCCGGTATCCCATTTTTCAAAAATATACGGGCCCGTTCCCACCGGGTGTCGCCCGCCCGGATGCGCATTGAAATCCGTCCCGTCGTCGAAGATGTGCCGGGGGACTATGGGAATGGTGCCACAGATTTCCAGCGCCCTGAAATACTGGCGGGAATACCTGAACTCCACGGTATATCGGTCAAGCCGGCGAACGCTTTCAACGTCGATGTAGTAAACCTTGAGGGGGGCACATGCGGTTTTCGGGTCTTTAATGACATTGTACGAATATACGATATCGTCGGCGGTGAGCTCAACCCCGTCGCTCCAGAGAACCCCCTGCTTGAGGCGAAACACGTACGTAAGCCCGTCCGCGGATATCGTCCAAGAGTCGGCGAGTTGCGGGACGATCTTGAGCGAATCATAATCCCTGTCAAGGAGCGACTCGTAGATATGCTCGTTGATCGCGGAGGCCACCGCCTCGTTCGAGGTTATGGGATTGAGGTGGCCGGGCTCCGCCCCCAGGTGAATGAGTATCGTTCCGGGATTGTCGCGCCCCGCGGTAGAACCGCACGAACCCGCGCCCGCAAGCGCCGCGATCACCAGCAATAGTATCCTAAATCCTTTGAAGCTCACCCTTACCCCCGATTCGTTAACCTGAACAGGTGTACTTGTATCCATCCGATTTCCTTTTTCGCAAGTCTTTTTCTTGGGACAGGAAACCCGCGTGCAGATGTAAAAAATTGCATGACAGGGAACGGGCAATGGTGTATCTTGAACCTACGAGGAGTCGTAACCCTCGATTGCACATCGATATATATAAAGAGGAAGGATCGATGAGTGTGCGCAGAATCAGGATCAACCTGAATTATGTCTCACCCGAAAGCAGTTTCATCTACCCCATTCACTCCGAGTCGGGAGACCAGATTCTCGATGCAAGGATGATGATCTCGGCGAAGCTCCTGGCGGATATTCGCAGGCGCTTCGGTGATTATGTCTACTACACGGATACCGGCGAGCGCGCGATCATCCCCGCCCATCATATGCGCGCCGCCTACAACAAATCCCGCGAGCTCGTCGAAGAGATAGGGAAAACCCAGAAGATATCCAGGATCGCCTTTCGCGAAACGGAGCGCGTGGTCGAAGAAATCGTCAACGACCTGAGCGCCCGTGAGATCGAGGCCATAGATCTCATGAAGGATTTGAAATCGGCGGACGAGTACCATTTCACGCATTCGGTGAACGTGGGCGTGCTGGCGGGCATGTTCGCGAAGAAGCGCGGCATCTACAGCAGGGACGAGATAAAGTATATCACCCTTGGCTCGTACCTGCACGACGTGGGCTGTACGCGCCTGGACCAGCAGCTTTTAAAGAAACCGGGAAAGCTCACCGTCACGGAGATTCAGAAGATGAAACGCCACCCCCAGCTCGGCTACGAGCTGCTGAAAAGCCTGGAGCATATAAGCCCCATCGTGCTCCAGTGCGTGCTCTTCCATCACGAACGGTTCAACCATGAAGGATATTACGGGCTCCCCTATGAGACGCTTCCCGAATTTCCCAAGATGGTCTCTATCTGCGATATCTACGACGCCCTCACGTCGAAGCGGCCTTACCGCAGCGAGGTCGCGCCCGCGTTCGCCCTCAAGGCGGTCGTGAACGCGATCGAGTCCCATTTCGACTACGAGCTCATCTCCGAGTTCGTCAACAAGATATCCCCCATCCTCAACCACACGCAGATGTTCTACACGATGAACGACATATGCGAGCTCAGCACGCAGGAGCTTGCCCTCATCAAGGGCTACGGGCGCGACGACTTCATGAAGCCGCGCGTCAACGCGTTCTGCAAATTCGAAAGGAAGGGAAGCCAGCTCCACGTGAGTTACTATACGGATCCGGTGCCGATAGACCTGTCGTCCGATCCGGCGCGCAAGCTCACCAAGATACTCAACAACGAACGGCAGGTACAGGCGATCCGCGAGAAGATCGAGGAGCGGGGCCTCGATTGACGCGTCAGGGCTTGACCGCCCGGTCGCGGTTCCACGCGGGATTTTCGAAAAGGCGCTCCCGCGCACCGCGCGCATCCTCCTCCTCGGCGGGCGAAAGGACTGATTCCGAAAACTCGATCGAGCATTTATCCCGGAATGATCCGATTATCGCCGCATTCATCTCCCCGATAAACGCCTCACCCCCCGCACGCGGACCGATCATTTCCCTGAGGGAGGTCACGCGCGATGCCGCGCCGGCCGGCTCCTTTCCCGCGAGTTTTTCCGGGGCGATTTTCAGGTACCTGAACATCCTGGCGGCGTCCAGGTCCAGGAGCAGGGTTCCGTGTTGCAGCAATACCCCGTCACGGCGCGTCTGCGCGCTCCCCGAGATTTTTTTGCCGTTGGTCACGATATCGTTCACGGGCTGATACTCGGCCGTAACGCCCACGCGCGCGAGGGCTTCTATCACGGGAGCGAGAAGTCCCCGGTAGCTGTCAAGGACGGTCCCGAATGCGAGCGGATGCGCCAGGGGTACGCACACGCTGTAGGTGATCTCGAACTCGTGGAGAACGGCGCCCCCGCCGGTTATCCTGCGTATTATGGGAACCCCGTCCGATGCGCACGCCTCCGCGTCGAGCTCCTCGTCTATGACCTGGAAATACCCTATCGTGACGGCCGGGACTATCCACCGGTACAGGCGCAGCACCGGCGGGCTGTCGCCGCGCGATACGGCCTTCATGAGGGCGTAATCCGCGCCCATATTGAATGCCCCCGGAAGCGCGGGGTGCTCTATAAGACGCCATGTCTCTCTCATCATTCCACCGGAACCGCGGTCGCGATCGCGCGGGCGATCGATTCGGGGCTTACGCCCACAAGTTCAATTGTGCCCCCGCGGATGAGATTTTTCAGTATTTCTATGGCAGAATTTTCATCGAACGGCGTATTATTGAGGGAATTTTCGAGGCTTTCGACGGCGTC